>JAIRPU010000139.1 GCA_031256815.1 Spirochaetaceae bacterium | reverse complement strand
ATATAAATATTACAATAGTCATATAATCTTATGTTTTTATTTGCTTTCTTTGAAATTCAATTCTATAATTATATTCATTATGATAGTACTACTCAAACATTTGGGAGGGGTATTATTTAATAAAAACAATGAACATCAGTCAAGTAATGTGTCATTGTTTCGTCTTATTCCGCGGCCTGTTATAAAGTTTCTTTTCCTAAGACATATAAGGAAACGCCCAAGCCCTGGAATAATGTTTTACAGAAAGCGTTTATGGTATATCCGCAAACGCCGGTTTTAAGACAAATGCGGCAGCGTTTGCTGCCGCATTTGTCTTACACAGAAATATTTATAAGTCTCCAAATCTAATTTTTTATGTTTGGATTTATAATCCTGCATGGATCCCACCAATAAATATTCCCATCCGATGTATAGGCTTTTGATATTGTATCCAAATACGGACTCGAACCAATCGTATATATATAAATGTATAAATTGTTATCTTTGTGTATTGGCGTCCCGGCACCACCGGTAAGTCCCAATATCAAATTACCATTATAAGAATTATTATCATCTCCTTTTTTTGCCTTTACTTTTGAAAGATTCGAATAAACAACATATAACTTATCGGTTCTATCTTGTCCTCTATAGTTATATTTAATTTCCACAACCGTTTCAACATACTTACCAAAGTTCCGTTTGTTTTTTACATCATCTGACACACTTATAACCTTCTCTTTAAGAAAAATACAATTAATTTCTTCTCCTGGGTTAAACATAAACACGGCAGACATTTCGGCTTCTTTTTTTAAGACCGGAGGTTCCAGCGCCTTTGGGAAAGGAATTTGTCCATAAAATGACTCTAAATTCAATCCATTAGTTATATGGTCTGCATGGACTACCCCTTTATCTGAAGCGTTTTGCCCCCATACCATCTCAGCCCAAAATACCAAAAGAACCAATACAACAATCTTTTTCATAAATCTTCTCCTAATAAATAAAATTTTTTGAACAAACTGTTCTGATAACCAGAATACGTCTGTTTTTCTCTTATAGCAAGCAAAATCAAGCTATACCATGACAAATGTAATGGATTACCTAATAAAAGTGATAAATAACCGTAACATTAAACTATTCCCCCTTAATCGGGGGAATAGTTTAATTATTATTTTTTCTTTTGTTTAATACTTGTAAGCATCTTTCCTAAAATTATACTTTGATTTATCGGCAATAATAAATTTATCGTAATATACTTTGCCGTCATGCTCAATTACAGGCTTTGTTTCATATGATGGCATCATTTTGTTTTTTGGCATTACATTTTTCACTTTTTCTGACAGCGAATTTAAATACGGACTGCCCTGAACCCCGCTTTTCGGTAATTTTGGATTAGTAATTGTATAAACATCTTCGTGCGCATGCGAGGCATATCCCCCCCCTTCCCAAAGGCCTGTATTACCACTAATTCCTAACACCGTATTCTTGTTTACCGCAGAACCGACCTCTACATTTGTTTTTTCTAAATGCAAAACTCTATTATAAATAGTTTCGGTATACGTTTGACCTTGATAATTATAAGTTATATCTGTAGCTACAACAACATATTTGCCTTGAGCAGTTTTCTCATCTTCCAAACTATTATTTACTTTAACAACACGGCTTGTATCATTGTAGAAAAGAGGCATTACCTTCTCTCCACTAACTGCCGCGTCAACACCTCTATGAACATACCCTTTCCCTGATCTAGCATCAAAAGCGCCGCTAACAGGCGCACTCTCGAAAGTATTTTGCTTATAATACACAGGTTCATTAATAATAAAATTTCTTGCTTTGTATTCATTATAACTTATAAAACTACCACTATTGTCTTTAGCCATAATACCATCAAAAAGTAAATTATTATAAATAGATAATGTATTATATTTATCCAATTTTTGTTGATAAAGACCTAAATAATAATTGCTTGTACCAACAGAAAATCCGGCATAGTCAGCAGGGCTTCCGCTTTGTTTAAGGTTTACAGATTTATCTTTATTTTTATCATCAAACCAGCATTTATTTGATCCATTTTTAAAAAAACCGTAATTAGTCAATATAGAAGCAGCTTCGTCAGCTGATATACCAAGAATTTTTGCTAATCCGCTTTCAATACCTTGAGCGCCTATCGGATTCTTATTTTCGTCTAACCAAAGAGCGCCTTTTGAATCTTTTAACCAGCCATCGCCATCATATTCAAGCGCCCCATTCTCCATAAGCTTCCAGAAGTCTGCGCTGGAGTCGTAGTTGCTGTCGGCGTAGGCGTTAAACACATTGCTTCCCTGAATGTAGGCTGTTATGTCTCTTTGCAAGTTGACGTTCCCGCCTATAATATTGTTCATTTCAGCTTTATAAGCGCTGTCGCTAAACATCCTCAACGCCATCTCCGTATGCCCCGCAACAGCCTCCCGGGTTTCAAGCACGTTGTTCTTGTCCACTATGCCGTCACGATATGCTTCATGCCCAAGCGTTAGACCAAGCGCCATCTGCTCCGCAACACTCATCCCTTCCTTATACCCGTTTAACGACACTACACGCTTCCCATCTTCCATTACAGTCTGCGCAACTGCGTCCCCTTCAGAACTCAGGTTAAGCACCGTCTTACCGCTTAATATTTCCTTTAACTGCTCTTTTTGCAAATCATCTCCAAATCCATATTGCGCGCGCAGCGCTACTGCTACATCAGCTCCGGTTTCTTTTACGTGCCGCCCTATAGCCTCATTTACAGCAATCGCCTTTGCTCCGGCAAGCGCAGAACCTATCCTGCCGCCATTAACACTTAAACCTTTTTCAGAAACACCAAACCCTACAACACTCATGTCTATTCCGCCGGTGCCAAAGTTCATTCCAAAAAAGCCTTTGCCTCCAATGTGCATCTCCAAAAACCCTTGAGAATCGGCTTTCCCCATCATAGCAGCAATATTAAACACTGCCTCTCCGCCCATAGCAATATTAGCGCTCTGGCTTAGAATCGTGCCTACCGTGCTGTTATAATTCCCAATACCTATTTTATTCACATCATCAAATCCTGCCGCTTTTTCATCGTTTTGTCCAAGGTGTTTGTTTTCAAGCTTCGACGATACAAATGTGTCTATACCGCTTACAACCGTCTGCCGCGCAACGTTCTTCATGCCATCATAAAACTTTTCTTTAGAAAATCCAATCCCGCCGTCAAACGTTACCGCGCTTATTGTGCTGTTTATCGTTCCTGTTGTAAGCGTATCCGTCATTTTCATTACCGTTTTGCCAACAGCACCCTGCGTAAACTTGCTTAAACCTTCTATCGAACCAAGTTTCGCAATCCCAAACGAAGCCGCGCTGGATAACGCCCCGCTAAGCGCAGAGGTACCCAAATCTTCCCACTTGCCATTGTAACTCAACCCGCCGCTGCTGCTGTAGTTTACATTGCTCAACAACGTTTGCGCCGTCTGTGTTGCAACTCCTATGCCTATCTCAGCAGACTTAGACAACAAAGTGCCTGCCCAACCACTTACTTTTTCAGTAATTTTACCTAATGCACCAGAAATAGCATTTCCTCCAAGCACCGGTACAAGCGACACGCCGGCTATGAGGGCGTCTTTACCTATAGCAAACATCGATTCAGACACAGTTTTATATCCTCCTGCGGCATCAAGCGTGTTAAACAAAAACGAGTTCGTAAAACCAAGAACCGCCGCTCCAAGCCCGCCGCTAAGAATCGTTCCCACAACACTTGCCGCTATACTCCCTATCGACCTTAAAGACGGCGCTTCAAAAAACGAACCGCGCGAATCCCACATCGGCTTGTCCCACAACGCTGCTGTAAGCGCTCCAACCCCTAGCGCTTCTTTCTGCGCCCATTTGTTAAACTCTTCGGTCAGCCGGTTGTACTCTACTCCGCCGGGCGAATTATCCTTACCTCCCTTATACTCTATCCACTTGTCTATCGTCCCGCGGCTCTCTTTTTCATTATTGCTGTTATACTTCCCAAATATCTTTTCCCGCTCTCCCTTTATCTCCTTTTGCGCCTCCCTCATTATTAAGTTAATCCCGGTGCTGTTTATCCCGTTAAGCCGCTCTTCGCTTAAATCTATTTTTAACTCAAGCGTTATTTTATCCTGCGAAAGACTATATTCCCTGTACCCTTCCACAAACGCGCTCTCCGTTATTACAGGCTGCACAAGCGTTGAATGTGCTACTACATCCTTACGATAGTTCTTCCCGCTGCGGCTCCACTGCCCGCAGAATATAAACATCTCGTCCATCTGCTTTACAAAGTTTTCGTTCCGCTCTCTTATCGCTTCTATTATCCCCGCCTTTAGCGCCTGTATCTGGCTCTTTAATGTCGCAGCAAGCCGTTTAGACTCACGTTCAGCTAAACTTTCGTTCATCTCTTTGGCAAACTGCAGCGCATTCTTTTCCGCTTCAGCCCTTTGTGTAAAACCGCTAACGTTAAAATACCGCGCCTTTTGCGCCTGAACGTCTCCTACAGCGCTGTTCATCATCAGCATCGCGCTTTCCATTTGCACTATGCCGGAGCTATTCAACACCTCTTTTAATATCCGCCCGGCCTCCTCTGCGCCGTTTGTTTTTATCCTGCCAAGCGGGCTAAACGTATCAAACTTCTTTGCTCCGCTCATATTCATTAACGCCGCAAACTCATTCCTTGACGCTCCAAGCGCCGCCTGACTTGCAGCCTCTACCCATTCGTTCTTCTCTTCAAGCGATACAAGATACGCTCCGTCCCATTCCTGCGATATCTCCTGATACTCTCTATTAAACTCAGACCGCCATACTTCATATTCCGTCAGCATACGCTCACGTCCGGCTTTCCAGTCGGCGCGTCCGTTCTCCAGTATCAACTCGCAGTAACGCTGCCATTCCTTATACTTGTCGTTAAGCTCTTTTATTTGAACTTCCCACAAACTCTCCTGCGCGTTTAATTCGGCCGTTAACCTTTCCGCAAGAAAGCGCTGCGCGTTATTTGAATACTCACCGGCAAGCTCCTTTACTTCCGCTTCGTAAATATTCGCGCGCTCATTTAATCCGCTAAACTCATTTAACAGTTCCGTTTCTATTAATCCTGTATGATTTTTTCTTGCCGCGCTTGCCGCGTTGTAAACTTTTCTTACCGCGGCCTCCAGCGCCGCTGCCTCTCCGCCTTCAGCTATCCAGCCGTCAGAAAACTTTCGGTATTCACTCTGCTCTTTTGTTCGCGCCTCTTCGTCCTTTGCCCACTGCGCGTCCCATTCTTCAAGCCTTTCTTTACGCTGTTCACGGTGATACTCAAGCAGCTCGCCTAAGGCAACAGGCACATTGCTTCCGGCTATCGTCTTCTTCTCCGTTACCTCTTCCCATATTTGCCTTAACCGCTCTATCTCCTCTTCGCTAAAAATACCTGCCGTCTCTAACGAAATATTTATCTGCGCCCATCCGGCATAAGCGCCTTCAGGCGCTTCACCGTTTAACTTTGCAAGCCGCTCCGAAGACTCCTGATACTCTTTTAAATACGAAACAGAATTCTTTGTCTCTTCGGCCAACTTAGCGCTTCCCTTATCAAGCTGCGCTTTGCTTTCATTTAACGGGCTTTTTAACGAGTTTTTTGTATCTCCAAGCTGATTCCGCGCATCGTTGTAACAAAGAATAAGTATTATCGGCAATACAAGTACAGATGTTGCGCAAGCAATGGTGAATGCTATCTCGGCTTTGTCTTTTTCACTGCTGACAATATCATAAACTTTTTTATAATCAACATATCTTGAAGCATTTCTAAGCGTACCCGCCTCGCTGCCGCCTCCGCCGGAAAGCATGAGTATTACAAAAAACTCCAAATTAGCGCGCTCTTCTTCGCCAAGACTGTTATACGCTTTTAGTTGTTTTTCCCAAAGCTGATAGTCCGAATACGATTTGCTTGCAACAGAACTGTAGCCAAACGGAATCATTGCGGCCGCTTTTTTGCCCAAATTACTGTTTTTATCAGTAAGCGCGCTGTCCCGCTGATTAAGGTTACCTTCAAACAAATCGTTTCCTTTATTTGCCGTACAAAGCGTTTGAATAAGAAAATCTTTTGCCAGGCCCCACCTTATATATGCATCCACACTTGTAAGATTAGCCGACATATATTCAGTTAAATTTCTTAACGCAAGCTCAAAGTCGGTTACTTCGCGCGTTTCAGTTCCATTTTCTTTTACAGCCGTAAAATGATTTTTTAACTTTTCACTTTCATCTTCAGATTGATTTATAACAAAGCTGTCAGAAAAACCGGAACTTAATTTTTCAAACGAAAAAAGATTCTGAATCAAGGCGGCATTGCCGGCCAATCGCGCTTCCGCAAGTTTTTTTTCATACAACGAAGCCAAATCCTGCGGCCGCTCTCCAGTAGCAAAACGCAGCCGGCCGGCTTCATCAACTTCAATAAACGGAAAAACAGAACCCTCTTCTATTGCGGATTCATTACGCGAAAACAATAAATTGCCTGCAATATTCGCAATCTCTTCGCTGTAACTCTTATACAGCATATTATTTCTTTCTGTTTCACGTTTTATTTCCGCTTCAAGCTCATACTTAACTTTTCCGTTAAACGCCATGTCTTCAAAAGCTCTTTTGTATTTTTCATAAACTTCCTGATACTCCGCCGTATTGTATTCACGCTTTGTTTCCCCATTATTGTAAACATCAGTAAGCGCGTCTAAAACAATTTTTGCGCGGACAGAGTTTTCATTGGCGGCGCGTAGATCCGATTCAGGCGTTCCCGCTCCAAGATAGGCGGTGCTTGCCCAGCGCCGAATAGCCTCCTGTTTTTCATATTCATGCCTTGCAAACGACACTTCGTTATATAACTTCATTACGCTTTCATATACCGTTTCGTATTCAGCGCTTTTTAAACTCATTATATTAACTTCCGCGTCAAAAACAGCGGCAGCCTCTTTGTATTGCGCTTCAGCATCTTCAAATACCAGCCGCGCCGCATCCATCTGTTTTTTTATTTCTTCTTTTGCAGATGTTGCAAAGTCGTAGGCATAGCCCAAAAGAGAAAACTGCTGCCTTTGATACTCAAGCTGCGCCAAAAATCCGTTATATCCGCTCTTTTCATTTTTTAATTCTTCCTGCCATAAAAACTCTTCTTTAATTGAATCTGCAGCGCACTCTTCGGGATTGTTAAGATATTTTTCTGCATCATTTACCAATTCCGAAAAATCGCCGTATTCATTTAAATTAAATTCAGAAAGAGCATCGTTAAGCAGATTCAAATTAAGTTTAAAACTGTTAAACCGGTCGTTAAGCTCCGCGTCCGCAAAACCAAACGCCGCCATTTCCGACTCTATCTGAATTTGTTTTTTTGTAAAAAATTCTTCATTAAACGAATCGTTTAAATAAACACGCCAGTTTTTTTGTTTTGCATCTTTTTCTTCTTCGCAAAGTTTATTATATTCATCACGGGCGATTGCAAGCTGCAACATTATGCTGTTATAATTTTGACATTCAAAAAGCCTGTCATCGCACATTCCGTTTGCCATAAGCAAATCAATTTGTTTTAGATTCTCTTCTATATCCTCAATATTTATTTCTTTTAACAGGCCTCTTTCCGCGCCTAAAGCCGCCGTGTAGCCTATAAACTCCGAAGTCCACTCAAAAAACATCTGCGAAAATTGAACAGGCAGAACGCCTCTAAGCGCCGCAATTCTTGTGCAAAGCTCAACTATGTTATCCGCAAAGTCCTGCGGTTCAGAAAGCAGCGCCTCTTTTATTTTTTCTGCGTCAGGAATAAGATATTCCGCTTCGCCTTCCTCAGCAGATATTCCCAAAAACCTAAAAAAACTTTTTAATCTTTTTTGTTCTCTCGCGTAATTTTCATTTACCGCCGCCCTTGAACTTAACGCGCAATTATCCAGCGCATTAAGCAGGCCGCCGTAAAACTTAATTTCTGCGCCAAGCTGATTTTCTAATTCATAATCCCTTTCGCTTGTCCCTTCATTTACATCGTTATAATAATCATTAATGGTTTTTTCGGTATTGCTGTAACATTCTTCAAGCCACGCATAAGCGCCTTTGTCTTTAATATCATTTATTTCCTCTTCATCAAGCGCCGCTCTGTTATTCGCAGCATCGTTAAAAACAGATGTAAGCCATGCCGCCGTCGATTCTGACGAAAGCAATTCTATTTCTGCCTTTCTAAGCTGATACTCCATAACACGGCGCTGTTTTTCCGCTAAAAGACTATTTAATTCTTCTTCGCTGCTGCCGGCATCTTCATTTTGTTTATCCGCTATTTTCTTTTCTGTTTCATTAACAGCTTCTTTTAATTCTGCCAAAGATTGAGTTTCTTCTCCGCCTGCAACAAGCTTTACAAGCGCCTGTTCCGAATCAAACTTAACGCCGTCTGCCCCAAGAAGGCGCATCTTTTGCAAATAATTGTAATATACAGAATCTTTATCCCTCTTTAATAACTCCCCCTCCAGCGTTAAATAACCGCTAAAATGTTCTATCATTTCTTCGCGGATTGTTTCTCCGGCGTCATTTAATTCGTATACCATTTTTATATTTGTATACTCTTCGTTAAGCCTGGAAACTTCCGCCTCCGCTATGCGCAATTTTAATATTACTTCATCTATTTCTTGCCTCTTGTCTTCAACCGCGTTTTGCGCCTCTTTTAATCTAATTAAACCGGCTTCGTAGGCAGCTTTTGCACTCTCGTAACGCGCTTTTGTATCATTGCGCTTTGCCTCGCCTTCCACATTCGTCGTACGCCCTGCGGTAAGCGCCGTGGAATAATCAAAAACCGCCTGCGCTATATCCGCTTTGCGCTCCCAGTAATTTGAAACCGCCTGCGCGCGCAGCAGCTCTATCTGAAACTCGTCCAAATTAAAATCACCGCTCCGCACGCCATTAGAAAGCACATCGGTTAACGCTCCGCTTCCCATAACCAAACCAAAGTCTGTTACAAGAGTTTCCTTTGCCTTTTGCGCGCTTTGCATATACTTTGTATACATTTCAAACCAAACGGCAAGTTCGCGTTTGGCTCCGCGCTCAGAATCTTTTTTTGCTTCGTTAGCGGCAAGCCATATAGAAAAATCTTTGTGCGACACTGCGGGCGCTTCTTTTACCGCCTCTTGTTGTTCCGCATTTAAACTTGCAAGCTTTGTTTGCAGCGGCTTAAGCTCCGCTCTTAAAATCGATATTTCATTGTTTACCGCGTTTAATGCTTTTCTTAATTCCAAAATTTCTTCAGGACTGTGGTATGGCACCCAAACAGATTTTTTATCTGAATAATCTAAATAATGCCCTCTGTTTATTTCCTTGTTATAATTACCCGCTTCTTTTATTTTTATATTTAATATATTCCTCTTTTCATTTAACACTCTGCTTGTTTCGTCAATTTCATATTTAATTTCATTTCGCAGCTCTGTTACCCAGAACTCTATATACTCCTGCGCAGAAACAACTATTTTACCGGCGCTTATATATGTTTCAAGCCACGACTGCGCGCGCGCTCCGGCATCCCTGCTGCGCGTTTCAATATCACGCTCCATTTCTTCTTTCGCTGATTTAATCGCAGCGTTAAGTTCAGCAGATAAATTGTTAAATAGTTTTTTCCCTTCTTCAAATAATTCATTCGATTTTATTTCCCATTTTTCGCGCTCTTCTCCAAACCGCGCAAATGCCACGCTCCACGCTTCCTCGCCCTGTTCAAAGCTTTTTCCAGCGGATTGTTCCCATTCAATCCTGCGCACAAAAAAACGCTCTTCCGCCTCCTGCCACGCTTTTAATCCCGCGTTAAACTGCTCCTGATACTCGCTTAGCCATCTTTCACCTTCAAGAGTTAAATTACCCGTTCCAGCCTGCGCTGCCTCAATCCGCTGCTGTAACGCAGCTATGTTCTTTTCGCATATCTGCTGTGTTTCGCTAATAAGCCCGTCCGTTATTACTCCAGCCGCCTCTTTATCTGTCTTTTTACGCAGGCTCCAAATATCACCGGAACGTTTCGCCGTTAAAAGCCTCTCCTCTTTTATCTTTATCCGCTCAAACTCATCACGCAGCGCATTCTCAGAACCGGCCGCCGCATCCTGAAGATATATTTCAAACTCTCCGCGCCGCTCAGGCTCTATATATTCAAGCAGCTCAGGGTAATACGCCTGCAGCCTTGCCTTGTGTACGCCTGTAATATTTTTTGATTCATCATCTATGTATTGTTCATAAAAAAGTTTATCCGCAAAAAGATCGCGTCCAAAATCAGGCCGGACAACCAGCGGGTCGCCGGTTTCCGCATCATAGATAATGTTCCCATTCGCGTCTAAATAATAAAAAAGATCCAGATTTTCTGAACGAACTCTATTCGAAAACCGCGACGTCCTGCGGCTCTCTTCCGCGGCAAAAAAACGCACGCCAAGCCACTTAGCATAACGCTCCGCAAGTTCAGACTCGCTCCACTGCAAAAGTTTTTCACGCTCAATTTCAAGCGCCTCTCCATCCAAAACGGAAAGCGCAAGCTGCTCCCATGCGCCAAAAGCCAAGTTCAAACCTAACCGCGCTTCATCCATCCATTTATCAGGAGACAACTCACGGTCGGCTCGGCTAAAATGATAGTCAAAAACATTTTTATTAAAATATTTTACATCCGGCGGCGGCAGCGATTGAGCCGCAAGATTCCCGCTCATCGCTACAAGCAACAAAACACCAATTATCGAATTCTTTAGATTCCTCTCCTTCCTGGAATTTAATTTGAATTTCATTTTATCCTCCGGCTGAGGATTTATGCTCCGCTACGCAGAACTTCTTACCTTATCTCTATGTTTCTTAAATCAGCTATATTATTTTGTTTGTTTTAAGGCTCCGCTATTCGCCTGCCTTGCCTCCTCGTATAAAAAATCCAGACGCAAACCGCATCAGCACAGGCACAAGCGTAAGCGCAAAAAACGCAGACGCCCCTACCCCGCTTGCCGTTACAACAGAAAGAGTCCTTATAACACCGTTTGCGTTTTCACGTAAAAATAAAAATGGCAGCGCAGATGCAATAGTTGTAACGCTTGTCGCTATAACCGCGCCCACCCTGCGGCAAATAACACCGTGCATTAGCTCACGCTGTTCATCACTATTCCTTTTTACAAAACAAGCAGGCTCATTTTTTATTTCACATCCAACAAGCACCGCCGCATTCACCGCAAGACCGGATACCGCTATAAACGCGCATAACGCCGCCGAATTTATTGGAATACCCAAAACAGTCATTATACAAACCGGAACAGCCACAGAAGGCGGCACAACGGCAAGCACAATAAACGGCAGTAAAAAAGATTCGTTTGCCGCGGATATAACGATATAACAAAACAGAAGCGCAAGCAAAAAATAAAGAATACTTTTCGATAAATTATCCGCAGCCATTATTGCATCCGGGTCAAATTCAATAGAATACGCGCGCGGCAATTCAATTGAATTTAATACAGGAAGCAGCCCGTTACGAATCTTTCGCGGGTCGCAGGCAGCTGTGCGAATTGTAATTGACGCGCTCCGCCGCCGGTTGCTGCGATTAAGGCTTGCAAAACCTGTTTCTTCTTTTTTATTAACAAAAGTCTGCAGACGCGCCTGGCCATTTTCTCCTGCCGGCAGCGCAATATTTAAAATTTCGTTTTTATTAATAATTTTATTTCCAGCGCCTTTTATACGAACATCAACTTCTGTATTTGCCGTTTTGTCTATTCGCTTATAAATTACCGGCCCAAAAACAGCGTTGCGCACGGCAGCGCTTATGGCAGAAAGTGAAATTTGTTTTTGCGATTCAAGCGCCGCAATTTTTTCGCGCTCCGGTTTTAGCAGCAGACGCGGACTGCCCTCTTTAAAATTTAACACAGCCTGGCGTACAAGAGGAGACGAATAACAAACATTCGCCGCTTTTTTTGCTATTTCGCGGCATTCCGCAGAGGAATCACCAAAAACTTTTATTTCCCATGACGCTTCATTTGCAACAGTTTCGTTAATATAAACAAAACCATCTTCTATTGGTTCGTTACGCGCTATATCGCAGACCGCTTTATTCGATATAATTTTTGCATCATAACTTATCAGTACATTGCCCGATGCAACCTGCGCGCCGGTTTGAACATGAATTATTCCATTATGAGTTATTATCCGGCGCGCCCATTCTTCCATGCGCGCGTCTGCCTCCGCGGCGCGTAATCCGCCTTCAAATTCAACCCGTGCAAAAAGAGAACCGGAAACTTCGCCGTTTTGAACGCTTACACCGCTATAAAGCAGCGCAATTACGCCTGAAACACTTACTAATAATGCCAAAATACAAATACAATGCGGATGAGATAAAAAAACATACAGCAGCTTATAACGCTTAATTTCAGAATCATTTTTATTTACCACATTCAAATTAAAATTTTTATTTATAACCAATGCAGGAAAAATTGTAAGCGACAGCAGCATTGCAACAAAGGTTACCGCGGCAATGGCAGCCGCAAGCGCCGTAACTTCCGGCGCGTTAAACGGTAAAAAAAGCAGCGGCAGCAATGCAATAATTGTTGTAAGCGCTCCGGAAACAAGCGGCGGCGCGAGCGTGCGTATTTCTTTTTTTGCATCATTAAAATCAGACGCGCCGCCGAGTTTTTCGGCACACAAAAGCGCCGCATCAACAGCCGCGCCAATTCCTGCGGCAAGCCCCGCAAGCGCCGTTTTGTCAAAACGCGCTCCGGCGGCGCTCAACAATGCCGCCGCGCATACCCCTGTAAGCGGAATAAACAACGCGCAGGCGGCGGCGCGCCGAAATGAATTGTTATGCCTGCGTGTAAGTAAAACCGACAAAACCGCCACAGCCAGCGCCGCCTGTAATGCCGCAAAAAGCGCGGAACGGAATGCCTTTGCTTCTTCTTCGCCACGGTCGGCAAGCACAATAAATTCAACCGGATATTCACTAAATTTTTTTAATTCATTTTTAATAACTTTGGAAAGCGCGCCTTTATTGGCATCAAAGTTTGGCAGCACAGAAACAACTGCGGCTTTGGTTCCGTTTAACCGCGTTATTGTGTCGGCTTCGCGTTCGTGTTCTTCTATATCCGCTATTAAATCAAGAACGGTTATTCCGCCTGAAGGCAGAGGAATTAAAGCATTTTTCAAATCTTCAATATTTATATAACGGGATGCCACTGTAATTGGTATTCTTTTTTGTTCTTCCATAACAAAACCCGCGCTAATATTTACATCGTTTTGAGAAACAATTTGCGCAATATAATCGGCGCTCAAACCAAGACGCGCCGCTTCTTCTTCGTGTAAAGAAATTATTATTTCTGTAATGCCGGAACCGGCAATTTCAACATTGGCAGCGCCTTCCAAACCTGCAAAAGAAGGCTTTACAATTTTTTCCAAAAAATTATGCAGATTAAACGCATTGCCAACACTGTTTTCTTTTACAAAAACAGCTGCGCTCCACACAGGAGATATATTTGAATCCGCCGCGAATATTTCCGGCTTTTGCGCGGAAGAAGGCAGTGTTTCGTAAACACGCTGCGCGGCATCACGGACAGCTTCGTAAACGCCGTTTTGTTTTGAATGTGAAGCAAAACTTTTTGAATGATTAAAAAAAGCGCTTACGCGGACGCGCCCGTTCTCCGACATACTCACAATATTTTTTACACCGTCAATAGACGAAAGCGCATCTTCCAGCGGAATAGTTATACTGCGTTCCATCTCTTCCATATCAACGCCATAATGACGGAAGTTAAGCGTCCACACGCCGCTTTCATCTGCCTGAACACGATTGAAACTACGCGCTATAACAAACACAGAGGCTGCGGCAAGCGCAGCGGCAAGGCAGAGCGCCGTAACAGGACGTTCAATAAGACCGCGTTTAACCATGTTTAACCCCTCTGTTCCGGCGCAAAAAACGCGCAAGAATTAACGGCATTACAAAAATTGTAAGCGCGGTTGACGCAACACAGCCCCCAAGCATTGTAATTGCCATGGATTTTTGAGTAGCGCCCAATGGAGCAAGCGCCGGAGGCAGCAGCACAATAATCGTTGTAATAGTGGTGGCAAGTACCGGACGCAGTCTTTCAACAGCGCCTTCTATAACAGCCTCCTGCACATTTATTCCCAGCGCCGCTTTTTCCGCGCTTTTTTCGTAAAGCACAATGCCGTTGTTTACAACAAGGCCGAACAGCGCAACAAGAGCGATTGCAGAACCTGAATCTAGAACGGTGCTGGAAATAAAAAGCGCAGGGCCTATTCCGGCAAGCGCAAACGGCACGCTAAGCAAAAAAATTAATGGCAATAAAAATGATTCAAACTGAGCGCCAAGGGTTAAATAAAGAAGCATAAGCACAAAAATCAATGTTATAACAAGCGATGTTTTATAACGCTTAAAAGCCGATTCACCTGTAATCGAAAATTCTGGAATTTCATTTTCTAATTTTGTTATAACATTTTCCAAATTGGATTTGTTTTTATTTAATGTTTCGCCGTAAATATAAAGCACATCACCGCGGTCAAGGCGGGCAAGCGCAAGACGCGAAGATTCACGCTCAACTCTCCCCGCGCCGCCCAATGTAATAAGTCCGTTTTTTGTTAAAGCAATTGGAATTTGCGAAATACCATAAGCGCCAAACGCAGGCAGCGCCGCGCCTGTAACGCGAATGTCCAAAGGATGGGATTCGTTTTCCAGCCTGCCCGTAATAAAACCTTCTGTAAGCTGCGCTGCCTGCCTTGCAATCGAAGCCGCATCCACGCCAAGCATCGCGGCAACTTCACGCCGTGGATATATTCGATATTCATTACGTTTGCCGGCCGGTTCCAAATTAACAGCGGAAAAAACTCCGCTCTCGCGCAAATGCGATACAACAGTCTGCGCAGTACGATTTGTTTCTTCGACATTTGAACCGCGCACGGCAAAAACGCTAACCCCGGAAAGTCCCAAAAGTTTTGCGGTTTTATCTTCCGAATACGCTGCTTTTGTTTGAAGCTCAAGCTGATGATTAAGAGAATAGCTTTCTATAAATGTATTTACATCACGCAGCGCCGCATCTGGTTTTACTTCGGGTTTTAGCAAACAATGAATTACAAGTTTTTCTTTTTGATAAGAGCTTTGCGCACGGCGGTAAGAATCTTCGTCTTCAGCGCCGGCACGCGCAAAAACCGGTTCAAAATAATTTAATAATTTTAACTCATTAATTATTTCGCTGCTTTCGTCTGCTATTGTTTCCAAACGCGTGCCTGCCGGAAAAATTACATCTATAATTATTTCACGGGCGGCTTCGTTTGTTATAAACGCCGCCGGTCTTGTGTAAACAAGAAATATGCCAACAACGCTTATTAATCCGGCAGTAAAAATTGCGCAAAGCGGACGCGCCATTGTTCCGCGTAAAATTGCTTCGTATACACAGGATAAAGCGTTGTGTTTTAATATGCCAGCGCGTTTTTCAGGCCTCCATTTGCCTGTAGCAGCCAGAGAGGGCAGGGCAAATTGAGCGTAAAGCCAGCCGGAAATAACCGATGCCACAAGCGCAACCGCAAGGTCTCCAAAAAGCGCGCCAAGCGGCCCCGGTAAAAATATAACCGGAATAAATACAACGGCGGTAGTTGCCGCGCCGCCAAAACTCGAAGCGCTTAGCGCGGCGGCACATGAGGCTATTTCGTTTTTACGCGGCTGCGCGGATTCAAGCGCGTCAATAATAATAACCGAAGTATCCGATACAAGCCCAAGTCCCAGCGCAAGCCCGCTTAAACTCATGCTGTTGAGAGTGCGTCCGCTAAGCGCCAGCGCCATAAACGCAGAGGCGGCGCTTACCAAAATAGAAAGCGCCGCTATAAACGAAAACTTTACGCTTCGTATAAAAAAGAACAATACCGCTATAACAACAGCGGCGCTTGCCAGCGCAGCAGTACATAAACTTTTTATACTCGCAAGAATATACGGCGCATCATCATAAATAATATTAACTTCGATGTCACGCTCAAATGTTGTATTTACCGTTTTAATTACATCACGAACATCAGCGGAAAGCCGCGCCGGATTGGCTCCCGGACGGCGGAAAATTTCAAGCGCGGTCTGCTCAATTCCGTTTACAACAAAAATACTCTGCTGCGGCGCTTCACTTTCTTTAACTGAGGCAAGCTCTCCAATTTTTACCGGAGAAGGAGCCGCTACAACAAGCTCTTTTAATTCATTATATGAATCTATGCTTGCCTTACTGATAACCGTAATTTCTTTTTCGCCTTCGCGCGCGGTTCCGGCGGGAATGTCCTGCGTTTGCGTTCCAATAATTTGAGAGAGCTGAACAGGGTTTATTCCGCGGCTTGCCGTTTTTTGAATATCAAGCTCAACTTTTATCTCTCCGCGTTTTGCGCCGGAAATAATTATAGCGCCCGCGCCGTCTATTGCGCGAAGCCGCGCGCGCAGTTCATAATCGGCAAAACGGCGTTCAAAAACGGCGTCATTTTGTTTTGAATGAACAGCCGCAATAATGTGAGGATCTTGTTCGTTTGCCGCCGTTATAACAAGCGGTTTTGCCGCGCCTTCAGGAAGAGCCGGATAAACAGTATCGACAGCTTCGCGGACAAGCACGGCGGAACTTTGAACATCTGCGCCCCAGCGAAAATCAAGGGTAATTACAGACGCGCCCGTACGCGAAATACTGCTGATTCGTTCAAGCCCTTTTACAGGAGAAAGCGCGTCTTCTACCGGAATTGTAACCAGCGACCTTACTTCTTCCGCACTCATTCCAGGATAAGCGGTTTCCACAATTATACGCGCCGAATTTACTTCCGGTAACTTATTAAGCGGCATTGAAACAGCGCTCATTATGCCGCCTGTAAACAGCGCAAAAAGCGCCATAATTACTGTTACAGGACGTTTAACACAAATATTTATTAGATACCGCATTTATCTGCCGCCTATTTTAAAAGCTGAATTTTTACTTCAGCGGAAGATGCGTTCCCGTATGAATCGGACAGCCCTTTGCCTGCAATAAAACGAACAACCCCTTCGTTTGCCGTATTACGCAATATGCCTTTTACTTCAACACGTTCTTTGCCGGCAAATTCAGCGGCAGGCGCAGGTTCGCTAAAATTATTTACAACAAATGCCTGTGGAGAAAAAGTCAAACAGCTGTTTGTAACAGTTACTTTTAAAACATCCATAAGCGAAAAAAGATTTATTTTTGCTCCACCGGCCACATCAAAGTAGAGTTCAAAATTTGCCGCTTTGTCTGTTTCGTATGGGAAGCAAGCCGGGTCCAAATTAATATACTCATAAAGTTTATCGATATTAAAAACTTTATAATCGCCTGTTGAACGCGCAATGCGTATGCCAATTAATTTTGGCGGCATGGAACAGTTCCCGTTTGCCAGCAGCCGGTAAAACAAACGCTCGTTATTAACATTGCCTGCCGCGTCGGTTATGCCTTCCTGCAATTTTAAATTAAAGCGGCTGCCCCATTCAGGCGTATCAACAAGCGAAACAATAACTTCTTCCGAAAATCCAAAAGAAGGCTGTATATTAAATTTAAATGAAGGTTCAAATGACAAAACGCTTTTTAGTTTTGATACATCTATTGCTTCGTTCCAGCGTAAACGGAATTTATAATCTCTTTCCCAAAGAGGATTTTCAATAAATGTGCTGCTGTTAACGGCATTTTGCGGCGTATCCGGCAGGAGTTCAAAAAGGCTGCTGTTATTTTTATCAACAACTTCAATTTTTTCCAACAAAGGCGCTTCGGTGTCGCTGCCGGCCTGCCAGTGAAGTTCATAATTTTTCCCGGTGGACTTGCCGCCGGCGCTTTCAAAAAACGGTGAAATTGAAAGTTTATAACGCCTTCCAGTCTTCCACTGCTCAGCAGGACTCCAAATGGCGGCAAGTCCGCCATCTTCAATATGCCATGTGCCTTTTATCGCCGGCGAAATAGAAATTTCGTTAATACACGAAAGCACATCAACAGGAACAGAAAAACGAATTTTTATTTCTGTCCAACCATTAATATACGCGCCGTCTGCCGGAATAACAGAAACAAGTTCCGGACGAACCACGCCGCTGCGTGTTGTCCATTTACCTTCAAAACGTTCTTCCAAAGAAAGTCCGTCTTCTGTTTTGGCTTCAGTTGTAAGTGATATTTCGTAATCTTTGTTTTTTTCAATCAAAGATGCCGGTAAAAATATCATGTTTTTGTCATCCCATAAAAATGAACCTTTAACGATTTCGCCGTTTTCGCGCAAGGTAAACGCGCGTTCCGTGCCTGCCCTGTCTGCTTTGTGCGAAAACTTCAGGCTTATTTTTATTTGATCAGGCTCTGTGTGTATTCCTCCCCCAGGCGACCATGCGCTAACTTCAAAAGGTTTATCGCGCAAAATATCGCATGAATAAAAAAACGAAGCGGTTAAAACCGAAAATAAAATTTTTTTTATAAACTGTTTCATGGACGCGCCTCCAAATAAATACTTAATGAATTTTCAAGATAATCCCCTGTGCCGTTTTGGATGCCGCTTGAACCTCCCGGAATGTTAAGCTTGTAATAATGCGGCACGGCAGCTGTTCCAGGAACAAGATTTACAAACTCTATCTCTAAAATAAAATCGCTCTTCCAGTTAATTGACTGCGTGTCTGTTCTGCGAAGGCTTTGCGGAAAATGCGGCGCAAAATTAACAAGATTTGGAATTACCGCTTTTTGCGCGGCATTTATCGCCATTGAAAACTCTATTTCCAATATGCAGTTTTTATCTGCGGCGCTGATGCGCGGCTGCAAAAGCGCTCCGTCTGTTACTGCGGCATCTTCAATATAATCATCATCTGCTCCGCTTCCTGTTGCGGAACCGCTTGCATAAATAGATTTTACTTTTAAAAATTTAATATCAGGTATAAAATCAATTTTATAATCGTCGTTCAGCGCAAGTCCAAAAGAATCTTTTGTTTCTCCACGAATTACAATCATATAACGTTTTGAAGGTTCCGGCGCTTTATCAGGAATAAAAACAAAACGGCGCGGCGTAAGCTGTTCAACGCGCCCCTGCAGTGCAGGTTCAATTTGAACGCCGCGCAAAGCGGAACCCGCATCCATATCTTTTGAAAAATCAATTCCTATACCATGACCAAAACCAAGCCCTGTTCTAATACTTAAACCTGTATCCGACCAGTAATTTCCGGAGTTTATCATTGGAAACACACGCTGTACTTTTGGCAAAACCATGTCTGAATTTGTAATAAATGCGGCGCTATAAGGCTTTGATATTGCGACTCCTTCGGCGCTTAACGCCTCTTTACCAAGCGTCCAGCGGTAATTTGTCCATGCGTTAAGCTTTTGAATGCTTGTAACTTCAACTTCGTGCCCGCTTATCCAAACAATTCTTCTGTCTGTTTCGTTAACTCCTTCTATAACAAGCGCATCTTCTACCGATATTTTGTTCATATCACAAGAAAACAAAAGCGAAAGACGGGCGCCGCCCTGCGGCGTAACTCCCGTTGATTCGCCATCAGCAGGCGAAAAATTAGTAATTACAGGCGCTTTGGAATTTGTTGCCGCGTAAAAATGTACAGTGTCGTCCGCTTTATCTTCCCTTCCGTCTTTTGCGAAAAACACTCCTTCAAATTTTAATGTGTATCTAACGCCCGGCTTCCAGCCGCCTGCGGCGTAAAACAAAAGTTTATTCGCCTGCCAGATAATATCGCCTTCGGTCTGTCCGGCTCCGGACGAAACATTTAAAATCTTTTCTACTTCGCTGCGGCGCATTTCTGTTTCAAATTGAATTGAAACCGGAGTTTCTGCCGATGCAAGTATTGTATTTTGTGATGACGGCGTAATGCTGTATTTTATTGGACGCAAATCCATAAAATTACAGTTCATAAACACTGTTAAAAACAAACACGCGCCGCTGCACAAACTTGTTTTATTCAACCGTATTGACATTATCGCCCTCCCTTAACCGCGCATCCGGATGAAGCACAACGCGTTCTCCGGCAGCCAGTCCTTTTTCTATGATATAATCGCCATCTATTGTTTCGCCTAATTTTAGTTTGCGCATTTCAAGCGAATTTTTTTGCACAACAAAACAATTTGCTTCGTTATTCTTTTTATTTATAAGCGCATTTTCTTTTAATGTTATAACCTGTTTATCTTCGCCCAAACGAATTGCGGCACGTGCAAACATTCCAGGACGCGCAAGTTCTTTTGATTCAGGCATTGCCGCAAAAAAATTTCCTTCGCGCATAATGCTGTGAGTTAACGCTTCTTTAGGAAGCAAAATCCGGACGGTAAACGAAAAAGACTGACTGTCCGCTATATGAGAAATTAAATCTACAACTCCGTTATATTCAGAACCGGTACCATCTATGCTTACACGAGCGCTCATTCCTTTTTCGATAATAAAAGCGTCCGCTTCCTGCACGGCAATACTCGCATAGAGAGATTCAGAATCTATTAACGTAAAAAGTTTATCGCCGTTTTTTACCTGTTCGCCTTCTTCAAGATAACGCGCTGCGATAATTCCTGAAGCCGGACTAAACACACTCAACTGCGAATATGCAATTTGCGCGGACTCAAGCTCTTTTTTTGCCGCTTCCAGCCGGTAAATCGCGCCGTTTACTTCCGCTCTTTTTTGCGCCGTAGCAAGCTGTAAAAACGCCCTGTCTTTTTCAATTTTATCCTGCGGAACAGGGATTCCTGCCGCTTCCAAATCCTGTTCTCTAAATCCAATTTTACGAATATACAGGTCTCTTTCGGCCAATTTAATTCGCGCATACTCACTTTCCAGCGAAAAGCGTGCAACCCGCATGGATTCTTCGTTTACTCCGCCGGCAAGATACAAAACCTGCTGTGCGTTAAATTTCCGTTCACTTTCGTAATACGCCTTCCATGTTTCAGCAAGTTCATCTTCTGATTTTTCAAGGCTTAAAATTTGAGCCTGCGCATTAAATTCGCCTTCAAGCAAAGCTGAACGCGCAAGTTCAAGAGACGAAACCGCAAGAGAGAGCGCATATTCCGCGCGTTCAACGGCAAGCGTAATTTGAGGGTTGTCCAGGACTGCGAGCAGCGTTCCTTTACGAACTTCTGCGCCTTCACGCACGGCAAGCCTTCCGACACGCGCATCCTGCTGTGCGCCAACATCAATTTTCTTGATAAACGAAAGTGAACCAAAACCATGAAGCTCGTTTGGCACACGCCGGCTTTCGGCAACTTGAATTTTAACTTGTTTAAATGCAGCTTCAGGTTCAACATTCTTTGCACAGGAACAAAGCAATGCCAGCTCCAAAAACAGCGCAATGGTATAACGCATAAAACCTCCAAATACCGGGCGCGCATTTTAACGCACCCGATACTCTTTAAAGGCATGGCTATGCACGGCGCTTCATGAAAATAAAAAGATTTTTTAAGTCCGGCGGCCGGCGTTTACCGCAGGCCGGGGTGAGGTGGGCGGCGCACGGGTTTGACAGCGCTTTGCAGGCCCGCAGATGCGCCGCAAAAAAAAGCCCGCGGCCGCCGCTTTGCGGCGGCCGCGGGGCGGACTTCCCGCGCCATGCGTTTTCGCATGGCGCGGCCTTATTTGCGTGCCCCGCTCTGCGCTTTGCGCAGAGCGGGGCACGCCGGAAAAGCGCTAAGCGCTTTTCCGGCTGCCAGCGGTCAGCGGACGGCGGTCAGCCACCGCCTGCGCGCGCCGGTAGTGCGGCTTTCGCCGGCTCTTATTCAGCGCTGCCGGCCAGTTTTTCGACTTGTTCGGTTAAAAGAGGCACAAGCTGTTTTTTACGCGAAACAACTCCGCGGAGCGAATATACGCCTGTTTCTTTTACAGGCAAATCCAGCACGCGCAGAAATTCAGGCAATGCAGCTATTATCATAAGGCTTGTTAATTTTATTACATCGGTAACCATTATCGTGCAGAAAAGCGCATCACGGCTTCGTCTTTCAATTTCAAGTTCATTTAAAAATTCGTCTTTGCGCTCCAACACTTCTTCCAGTGATTCAACTTCAATCTGACTAACGGTAAATACTCCGCCCGCTTCATTGTATTCCTTCATATCCTGTTTAATTACTTCTATGGCAGTGCGGTTTCCAAGTTTATTTCCTGCGGAAATTATCTCGCGTCCAAGAACTTCAATATCAAGATTTGTAATATTGGAAAGATACAACGCTGTGTCCTTGTCTTCGTCTGTTACAGTTGCGGATTGAAGCACAAGCGTATCGGCAAGAATACCGGCAAGCAAAAGGCCGGCTATGTTTTTGGGAATAGGCACGCGGTTCTGGCGGTAAAGCGAAACAATAATCGTGCAGGTTGCGCCGACAGGCCGGTTTATAAAAGAAATAGGTTCTTTTGTATTCAGGTTTCCAAGGCGGTGATGGTCGATCACTTCGCGTATGGTGTAATTTTCGATACCTTCAAGCGCCTGCGAAATCTCGTTATGGTCAACAAGAATTACATCGGTATTGGGTTCTGCCAAAAGGTCGCTTTCCGAAATTGTGCCGACGAGCTTTCCGGCATCGTCCACAACAGGCAGAGCGCGGTTTGTTGAATCGCGCAAAAGCGGGCGCACATAACGAATAGTATCAAGCGCCTTAACCGGTTTAACGCTTGTATCGGCCATTTCGGAAGCAGGCGCAGAATACATAACAAGCATTGCCGTTTCCGCGGAACGGTAAGGGCTTATAAGAACAGAAACCTTCTTTTTTTCGGCGCAAGACCGAAGCTCTTTACTGATTACAGTTCCAGATGAAAGTATAAGCGCGCGCACTCCGCTTTGTATTGCATATTCTTGAACATCAGTGCGGTCGGCCGTAATAATTACCGCATTTTCCGGCGTATGCAGTGTAAGCGTCTTGCGAAAAGTATCTATACTGTCTGAAACAACAATTATTACGCATTTAAACAGCTCTTCTACATTATATCCAAGCACCTGCTGCGCGTTAAGGGTTTCTGTAATAAGTCTTATGTTTGTGGAAAATAATGTTGAAGTTTCCGGGTCAAGTATTTTTAAAATATTATGGGCAAACGCATTGTAATTAAGAAGGCTGCAATAAGTACCATCTTCGTTTATTACCGGAATAACTTTTGTTTTGAGCTGCTCCATATCTGTAATCGCATTCCACAGCGAAGTTCCCCCATAAACGGCTTTAACATCACGCTTCATGTAATAGGTTACTTTGGGAATCATGTCGGGGATATATTGAGGGAAAGGCGTTTCAAAGCGGTTAAAAATGTACTCAGTCTGCGGCGAAAGTTTGCCGCCGCGAACCGCAATATACTCGTTATAACCCAAAAGCTGCTTTAGGCGCGCATAAGCGGCGGCAGAAACACATGAATCAGTATCAGGATTGCGATGCCCCATTATATAAACATTTTTTGTTTTTTGTTTTTCCATAATCGCAATATATCCTATATATTATTTTTCAACAATAGAAAACGCAGCCAATACAGAATCGCCTCCTATATAAAGTTCATTTCCATATCTTTCAAGAAAACACGAAGCTGCTTTAAATGGGGCGGCAAGAAACAGGCGTGAATCTTTAATTACAATCAATTTATACGACAAAGCGGCTTCTTCAACTATAAGAAACAGAAGCCCGCCCGTACCGTCCGATTCAAGCGCTTTAATACGCCCGCTAAAGCGGATAAGACTTGTGCTGCGCATCGCTATATCATAAATGCCGATTCCGTCTTCCCGTTCAAACGCAACTTTTTTTCCGTCATCCACAAAATTGATGCGCACAGGACGGTTAAAGCCGTCTCCCAAAAACTCATGATACGTTATGCGCCAGACTCCGCCTGCTTCTTCCATTAAAACAAAACGCTGGTCATCCAGGCCGGATATTATGGCGACTTTTTGCCCTTTTTGGTCAAGCGCACAGCCATAAACCGAAGCAAGCCTTGAACCGGAAGGCTCCTGCGAAAACAAAGTAGCGCCGGAACTGTCCAGCAAATCCACAGAACCGTCAAGTAATCCGGCAAGAAAAAAACCGGAACGCGCGTCTACACAGGTTATTATTGAACCAAAATCGTGCCGCCAAAGCTCACTACCGGCTTCATCAAAGCGCGAAACGCTGCTCTGCAGACGGTTCATTACAAAAATTTTATTATCCAAAAAAAATGGATAGCCTCCGGTTTTGGGGAGCTTAATTACCTCTTTTCCAAAACGGTCTTTTATTTCTATTGAATTTTCTATGCCGGAAAATTCAGCCCAAAGCTCGTTAGAAATGGCAATTTTTCCTTTTTTTTGCCGTTGGACGCTAAACTTTCCATCACTTGACATATAACCAAAACGATTTCCAAAATTAAAAGGATAAACCGCGTCTTTTACATCGGAGGATTCGTATGTCGTTTCCAGAGAGCAAAGCCATTTTTTGCTTAACACGGTTTCTTTCTGAACCGGACGGGCGGCAAAAAACACATATACAATAAAAACCACACACCAGAATATAATGCGGTACCACGTTTTTAATTTTGCCATTGCTCTATTGTGCCTTGCCGTCCCGCCATAGTCAAGAAGTATTTAAAATTCCTGCTGCGGCGCTTCAGTATCCAGTTTTTCGCTTAGCGTTTCCAGGTTTATATTTTCTTCGCTCAATTTAACTATTCTGTCGTTTTTGTCTTTTAACTCCCGGTCTAAATATTCAGGCAGAGGCAAAGCGCCCACTCGTTCGGCATTATCGAATCTGATATTTTTATACAAGGGCGCGAACATAACCCGTATAAAATTCTGCGCAAGTTGAATTACAGCTTCGTCCATAAAATTCAGTTCAACGCCTTCGCTTAATTTTCTTTGAAATTCATTTTCATAAGTTTCTGCATATTGAAGCGCCTTGTTATTTGATGATGTATCGTTTTTTATTTTTATGCTGTCTATTGCGCCTTTTTTAAAATTCACTTCCCGTATTTCGCGAACCGGAATATTCGATACATTTCTTGACGTTCCAATAAATTTAGATTTAATTCCCGAAATAACCGCCGTATTTCCGTCAATTCTGGTTATTTTAACCTTGTTAAGGTCAATGCCATATTTCGCCATTAAATCATGCGTAATTACTACCAGCACCTCGTCATAATAATTATCAACAAAAATTCCCTGTTCTACCGCCGAAATCCGTTCTTTTCTTACCAGTGTTTGTTTTAAATTGGCCTGAAGTAATGCCACCTCCAATATTTTTTCAAAACTACGCATACTCAACTGCGCGTTTTCCAGTAATTTTACGTTGTCTTTTAAGGCTTCCATTTCTATTGTCTGTTCGGCGATTTTAATCTGATTTTCCAGTTTTTCGCGTTCCAGCATTTTTACTTTGTTTTCCGCCTTTAACCTGTCCGCTTCGGCGCGGCGCGCTTTAATTTCGATTTTTGCTTCGTCGATTATGTTTCCTTCAACCTTTGAATCAACAAGGTTATTAAAAGATGAAATAACCGGTACCATCAAAATACAGCTTGCAAATACCGGAATTATTATTGCCAAAGTTGCGTTTAGCTGCTTTATTTTAAAGATTGAAAAAAACAGTATGCTGAAAATTCCAATCAAACCGCCGGCAATTACCACTGCCGCCGCAGCGTTTTTTATCGAGTCTGTCATATTATACCAGAATGTCATAATTTTTTAATCTCCTTGTATGTGCCAAGCGGCTAAAATAAAAAATCAGACTTCAAATATAAAATATTTGGCGTTTGTTGACAGCCCCGTTCAGCAGTTTTTAAAAGTTTTATAAATGATGTAAAAATTAACGCCGCTGTGTTTATACCGGCTTTGCGCGCCGGTAAATAAAAAACGCCCGCCTGGCGCGGGCGTTCGTTTTAATGAACATAATCAGGGCAAAATGGGTTTATACAAGCCCTTAATACCACAAGGTTTTTATAAATTTTCTCCTGGTTATCGGAGGGCGTTTTATACAAAACCCCATCCGAACTGTTATTTACAGAGATATCCGAATCTGTTAATTTAATCCCCCATGAGATTTTACCTGTTGCATCATAGCCCTGTCTGTAACGCTTTACCCTAAACTGGAACCGGTCTCTTGCGCCGTTTCTTTCAATGCTATTTTCAAAGAATATGCTGTTATTCGTTACGCCGGCGGTTCCCGTTTCGTAAGGAGCAATAAAATTATTTACGGTTATAGTAGAGTTATTAAGTCCTATAGCAACAATGTCAAACAACAATTCATCGCTATAACCTACATGGAACTCCTGCCCGTTGCTTACAAGCTGGCCATTTAGCTTAACAGTTACAAACTTAATTTGCTGCGGATTTTCGCCGCCGCTCTCCTGACGATCTAACATATCTGCCAATAAGTAAAATCCTCCGGTTATCTGATTTTCCGTATCGGCAATTTCAATAAAACAATTTGAAGAAATATTGCCAGACGCAGAGCTGATAATATTAACTACGGGCGTTACAACTACCGCCACAACAGCCGCTACAAAGGGAATCGCTCTAAAAGTGCCGGCCAGACAATAAGAAATACCGCCCCAAAAAGAACGCGCCATTGCCGCCCTGCCGTCTATCTTTACATCGCCTCTTTTTTCTAAAACGTCAAACATGGCGGCAATGCTTCCGCCCAAACCAAGCGAATTTGTAATTAGTCTAAGCCGTCTGTTTTGACCATCGCTTAAATTCGGGTCGTCTGCGTAAAGTGCAAGCACTTCCCGGTTTAACACAAAATCCTGTTCGGATTCAAATTCAAGCCCATGCTGGAAAACGATATTGTACTTCTGTTCGTCTGTGCGGTAATCAGAAAACCAAACCAGGTATTCTTCGCCAGTGCTTTTAATAACCATAAGGTATGGGAAAACGGAGTTCTTTTTGTAGTAAAAAAACATGGTGCTTTGATTATGGGGATTATAAACTGAAACGCAGTCTTCACTTTGGCTTACATCGGCAACAATAACTACCCCTTCGGCATTTTTGTTGTTTTCTATAAAAAATCCGGTTAGTCCACAGTCGTTTTCGCTTTCGCTGCCGTCAGTATTGATATAAAGATAACGCGGAGTGCCTTCTCCAGGCGTAACAACAACGGGTTTGATTATGTCCTCATCAATCGGCCCCCCGCAGCTAAACGTAGTCCAGCTAAACGCAACAAGAACAGCGACACCCGCAATTCGTGAAAAAAAATCCATACAAACCTTCATATGATTATTTTCGGGTGAAAATATAACACTTTTACCTTTTTTCTGTCAAGCACTCTGTAAATGTTTTGAGCAATAAAAACGCCCCGCTCTTGCGGAACGGGGTGGCGGCGAAGGCTACAATGCCGCCTCCACCGGCGGCATTGTAAAACTATAATTAAGGCTGCATTTTAAAGCAGTGAGACGCTGTTTCTAGAGGTTTAAGGTAGTATTCCATAACTTTTTTTATAGATTCTTCAATAGATTTTTCTACCGACTGTTTAAGCGCTAAACGGA
>JAIRPU010000138.1 GCA_031256815.1 Spirochaetaceae bacterium | reverse complement strand
CGAAGCGGCCGGCCCTCCACCCACCGGCCGCCGCCGCAAACGCTCTCTTGACAATCAACTTGTTTTATTGCACAATTCGCAGTATAAAACAATTTGCAAGGAGGCTTTTATGGAAAAGCAAAAAAACGTGAGCGCGTTTGCGCCAAAGTTTACGGGGGGGGGGGGGATTAAGCGCCGGCTTTCAACTTTACTTTGGAGCAATGCGTCTCTACATTCAGGAGGTGTTTTATGACACAATCGGTTAAGAACCGCAAAACCGGCGGCGCGGCATTTTTGCAGGGGCTGTACGATTTTTGTTCACATTGCGGCAGAGCGCTGTTTTTCGCGGCGCTGAGCGCTGCGCCGTTGTTTGCGCAGGAAGGGGAAAGGCTGCCTGAGGCGGAGGTAAAAGCCGAAAAAGAGACGGCGGAACATATTACCCGCGAACAAATGGACGAAAGGGGCGATAGCGACTTATGGGAGGCAATGCGCTGGATTCCCGGTGTAACACAGTCCGGGGGCGGACAGCGTGATGAGTCGGCGTTTACGCTGCGCGGCTCTGACGCTACCGGTGTACCGGTTTACGTTGACGGCGTACCGTGGATAGACCCAAGCCGCGGGCAAATTGATTACACGCGGTTTTTGACAGGCGACCTTGAAAGCATAGACATAAACAAAGGTTACACTTCAATGCTGCTTGGAGCAAACAATCTTGGCGGCGCGGTTATTATGCGGCTTGCAAAGCCTAAAAAGCCGTTTGAGGCGGCGCTAAAAACTTCATGGGATTTTGACGGCGGAGGCTATGCGGGCAATCTGCAATCTTTTAGCGCGGGAACGCGGCTCAATCTGTTTTATGCGAAGGCGACTTTCCAGTGGCGCGATGTTGACCATTGGCGGCTGCCGGAATCGTTTATAGCGCATTCCGATGACGAGCCTGGCGAAACCCCCGGCAATAATGGCAACCCGCAGGATTCTGGAAACCGCCTGTGGTCTGGTTCCCGCGACCTTAAAATAAGCGCAATTTTCGGCGTAACGCCGTTTGAGCCGCTGGATATTTGGGTAACTTATTCTTACAGCGATGCGGACAAGGGTTTTAACCCGCCCGCCGTTGCCGGCAGAATAAATATAGGCGGAGTTGATCAAGCAAACTACAGGGTATGGGAGTGGCCTTACCTCCGCCGGCATACCGCTACAGTAAACAGCGCATTAAAAACTGATACCCTGCAAGCGAATCTTATGGGGTATTTCGATAAATTCGATAACAGGCTCAACACCTATCCGGTATTTGGCGGCAATCCCGGGTGCGGAAACAACGCATGGAATGCATATCTTAATAATGTATACAGAGTTTCAGATTATGACGACTGGACGGCGGGGCTTAATTTGGACGGCGCTTATAGTTTTTTAGAGATTCATAAAATCAGCGCGGCGTTCCAGTGGCGGCGCACAGACCATCAGGTTTTTAGCGGTAAGATTAATAACGAGAATCCCGAACACAAAGACAAATACCGGGACGAACACGAAAACGAAGATATCTTTTTTGCCGGTTTGGAATACGCTATAGACCCGTTTAAGCCGCTTAACGCCGTTATAGGCTTTGGGCTTGATATTTTTAGTCCTAATGAGCTTTGGAAGAAGAATTCCAATGGTTCAATTACAGATACAGTTACAGACAACCTGTTTATACCGCAGTGGAGCGCGGCGCTGTTTTACGATTTAAGCGAAAAACACGAACTTCATATAAGTTACGCCAAAAAAAACCGCTTCCCAACAATATTTGAACGCACATCGGCAACCAATACGGGAACAAATAAACCGAACCTTGGTTTAAAACCTGTAGAATCGCACAACCTTGAATTCGGCTACAAAGGGTTTTTCCTGGAACGAATCAATATAAACACTTCTGTTTATTACAATTTTGTGTACAATCTAATTACACAAATACAAATAAACGACCCGCCTTATAATACAATGCGCGATAATGTTAATAAAACGGCGTTTTATGGGTTTGAAGGCGCAATGGAACTGTACTTAAACGATTATTTTTCTGTAGGCGGGGCCTTTGGAACTCAGTTTTATGAACTTGCGCACAGCGAAGAAAAATATGTTGTTTTAGGCAATATGCCTGAATTAAGCTGTAACGCCTATATGGTAATTATGCCCTTTGCCGGAATTGATACAAAGTTTTTTGAAAACATAAAGATTATACCGCGTTTTGAATATGTTGGTTCTCGTTATAACAGCTCTTATGTAAAAGACGCCGAAAAAGTTTTGCTGCCCTCTTATGTATTGACGCATATAAAACTGTCGTGCGACATAACAAAATATGCGGCGCTGTCGTTTGCCATAAACAATATTTTTGACGAGTTATACGAATTACAGCAATACTTCCCGCAGGCGGGCCGGAGCTTTAATTTAACGCTGGAAGCTAAATATTAGCCGGCGGGCTTGCAAACCGCAGTTTTAACCGGCAGTTTTCTGTGGATGGCCGCGGTTTTCTTCCGCGGCCATTTCCACCTGCCGCGCCGCAGTCGGCCACCTGCCGCAGCCGTTTTCTTCCGCGGCTAAGGCTTGCGCCGAAGGCAGGCCTGCCGGTACACGCGCCTTGACTTATTAATATGATTTGTAAAAAATATCAGTGTGAAGACTAACAGCAAGGCGAGTTATACAGGTTCCAGAATTCTTATTGAAGCGCTAATTGAACAAGGCGTTGATACCGTTTTCGGCTATCCAGGCGGCGCGGTGCTTTATATTTATGATGAGTTATATTTGCAGCGCGAACGTATTCGTCATATTCTTGTAAGCCACGAACAGCACGCCGCCCATGCCGCGGATGGCTACGCGCGCGCCACCGGTAAAACCGGCGTATGTATCGCTACTTCAGGCCCGGGCGCTACAAACCTCGTTACAGGCATAGCAACCGCTTACATGGATTCCGTTCCAATTGTGGCAATAACAGGCAATGTAAGCCGTGAACTTCTTGGTAAGGACAGCTTCCAGGAAGTCGATATTACCGGCATTACAATGCCCATCGTCAAGCATAATTGGATAGTAAAAGAAATTACAGAACTTGCGGAAACAGTGCGCGAGGCATTTATTGTCGCAAGAACAGGCCGCCCCGGCCCTGTGTTAATTGACATACCAAAAGATGTAACCACAGCTTCCGCTTTTTTTTCTTCTTCGCTGGTTACCCCTTCAGGCGTAATGTCCGAACGCGCAATGCGGCTTACAGAGCGAAATACCCGTAAAACTTTTAGCGGTAAAGATATAGAAAACGCGCTTGCTTTACTTTCTGCGGCCAAAAAACCTGTAATTTATGCCGGCGGCGGTGTAATTATAGCCAATGCCGCCAACGCGCTTTCCCGTTTTGCCGAATCTCTTAACGCGCCTGTGTGTTTAAGCCTTATGGGGCATGGGGCGCTCTCCTCCGGGCACCCCCTTTGGATGGGTATGCTTGGAATGCATGGAACTGTAGCCTCAAACAAGGCGGTGCAGCATTCCGACCTGTTAATAACCGTTGGAGCGCGTTTTTCTGACCGTGTAACAAGCCTCGTTGGAAATTTTGCCAAAAACGCAAAAATATTGCATTTTGATATTGACCCGGCAGAAATAAACAAGAATGTACGCACAGAAGTTTCTGTTACAGGCGACCTTAACCTCATTTTGGAACTCATCCTTGAAGCGCTGCCGGAGCAATCACACGTTGAATGGCTGGCCCAAATAGAAAAATGGAAAAAGCAAATCCCGGGCTCGCATATTACAGACAAATACAATTCCGGTTTACACCCCAGATTCATCATAGAAGAAGCGGCAAAAATTATCGGAGCGGATTCTATTGCCGTTACCGATGTTGGGCAGCATCAAATGTGGACGTCTCAATTTTTCCCTTTCCGCTATCCAAGGCAGTTTATTACATCTGGAGGGCTTGGAACCATGGGCTTTGGTTTAGGCGCGGCACTGGGAGCCAAAACAGCGTTTCCCTGCAAAAATGTAATTCTGTTTACAGGAGACGGTTCTTTTAGAATGAATTGCGCCGAACTTGCTACACTTTCGGCGCTAAAATTGCCTGTGCTTGTAATAGTGTTTAACAACGGCGTGCTTGGCATGGTTCGTCAATGGCAAAGTTTGTTTTACGAAAAACGCTATTCAGAAACCACGCTGGAAAGGCCGCCGGATTTTGTTCAGCTTGCAAAAGCGTACTCCTGCGCAGGATACCGTTGTAAAAATAGCGCGGAGTTTAGTTCAGCGTTAAAAGAGGCTTTAAAAGAGCTTGCCAAAGGAATACCTGTAGTTATAGACGCGCAAATAGATAAAGATGCTATGGTACTGCCAATGGTTCCCGGCGGTAAACCTATAGATGAGCAGATTTTATAGCGTTTTAGGCGTAAATTTGCCTTATGCAACGTTTACCTGTTATGCAAAGACACTTTTTTGCCGAAAATCACTATTATATGAAAATTTATATATAAATTATTGTCATAGAGGAGATACTATGAAATTAAAGATTGTTTTTGGTTTTCTTGTACTTGCGCTCCTTGCCGCCGGTTGTAAAACGGTACCCAAGGCGGACAAATCCGCGCTCTCAAAAAACGAACAAGACGTTCCAGACCTTGTTGATTATGCCGGACTCCGTTCTGTAATCGTTCAGGCACAGGAGAAACGGCAGGAGGTAGTAGACGCTCAGCTTGAAATGCAAAACCTTAGTCTTGTAGAACAGGCGGACGCGTCGCTTCGCAGAGCGGAAGATCTGTACGATTTGGGCGAGAATAAACTGGGCAAAAAAGACCGTAACGAGGCATTTACAAGCGCACAGTCGGCAATTTTAGGCTATACGCAGATATTAGACCAATTTTGGCTTGATACCGCCTCGGATCTCCGTTCAAAATCGCTTGCCGCGCAGCTGGACGCGCTAAAATTAAAAGCGGATATCGCTGTGCGCGAAGATTATAATCTTACAACAAATATACACAACCAGGGTGAAGCCGCTTACCGCGCGCGTGATTACAAAACCGCAATGGATTTTTATACAGAATCAATATCGCTTTATGGAAACGTTAGCGCCGCCGCCGCCGAAAAGCGCAGACTGGCGACTTTAGCGTTACAATCGGCGGAAGAAAAAATAGCCGAAAGCGAGAGAATCGCTGCCGATGCGGAAAATGTTCTTGGCGCAGATGCTGACAGCTCTGGAACAATGTGAGGAATAATATGAAAAAACACGGATTTCTTGTTTTGGCATTATTTAGTATGTTTTGCTCTGCTGCAGCCGCGCAGTCGTTTTTCTGGCTTGCCGCGGCAGATGGAAACATGAGTTACAACAACTTATTTAATGAACCTGTTTTGAATAATAAATATATATTGGAAAGCATCCGTTCAAGCAACCTGGCGCGTCAGGCCTTTGCGGATGGCGACTATGATCTTTCAATACGTTTTTCTGCCGATGCCCAGCGCGCGGCCTACCTTTCGGATGATTTTATTGTAACCCGTCTTAAAGTATCTCAAACAAACGAAAAAATAAAAGATGCTGAAGCCAGATTGGGCTGGGCAGACAGTTCCAACGCAAAAACATACTATAAAAACGAATTTAACAATGCCAGGGCGTTTTATAACAAGGCTTTGCTTGCGCGCACATCAGGCGATTGGGACAGCGCGTTAAATAACGCTGCTAAATCCATAGAAATACTTGCCGTCCTGGTTGCGCCCCCCAACCGCAGCAGCAGCAACGAAACTGTCCGCGGCGGTTTACCCGCGCAATACACCGTCCGCCCATGGGACGCATTTGGAGATTGCTTTTGGAATATTGCAGGCAGAGCCTGGGCATACAACAACCCCTATCAGTGGCCCGTACTCTACCGTGCCAACAGGAACAAACTTGCGGATCCAACAAATCCCAATATTATAGAACCTGGAACAGTACTTGATATTCCGTCCATTCATGGTGAAATAAGACAAGGAATGTGGGATTCCGGTAAAAAATACTCTCCACTGCGTTAGTGAATCTGGAAGCGTTTATTTTAGGCTGCGGCGGAATGATGCCGCTGCCCAGACGGCACTTAACGTCAGTGCTTTTAAGACGCGAAGGCGACCTTTTTCTTTTTGATTGTGGAGAAGGCACACAGGTAAGCCTTCGCTGTCTTAACCTGCGCTGGAAAAAAATTTCCGCTATTTTTGTAAGCCATACTCACGCCGACCATGTAACCGGCATACCAGGCCTTTTAATGCTTAGCTCGCAGGTTGACCGCGACGACCCGCTTTACATATATGGCCCGCCGCGAATTACGGATTATATTGAAACAAGCCGGCGGGTTCTAGATATGTTTATAAACTACGAGATTATAATCCGCGAAATTACAGAGCCCGGAATAATTTACAAAGGCGATGATTTTAATATCCGCGCATTTAAACTTAGGCATACAAAAAGCTGTTTTGGATACACTCTTGAAGAAAACAACCGTCCTGGAGAATTTTATCCGGAAAAAGCAAAATCGCTTGGTATTCCAATGGGCGCGCTGTGGGGAAAGCTGCAGCACGGCCAGAATGTAAAACTGGAAGACGGGCGTATAATTTTGCCGCAGGATGTTGTCGGCAGTCCGCGGAAAGGACGCAAATTTTCTTTTGTAACCGATAGTCTCTATTTTCCGGAAATAGCGGACGAGATTACAAACTCCGATCTTTTTGTTTGCGAAGGAATGTTCGAAAATTCACTTGAAGAAGACGCCATCGATAAAAAGCACATGACGGCGGTTCAGGCGGCGGTTCTTGCGCGGGCGGCTTGTGTAAAAAAACTTGCGTTAATTCATTACAGCCCGCGCTATTCAGATTCTGAACTTGAAAAACTTCTCTCCGAAGCACAGGCGGTGTTCAGCAAAACAGTACTCTCACGCGATAGAATGGTGTTACCCATAGATTTTGAAGACTAATTAGTTTGAGGTTCTTTCACGTTTAATGAATTTTTCATTTTCATAATCCACGCCCGCCTGAATTTCTGTTATTGGCAGCCATTGTACAAAGAACGAGAACGTAGTGCGGAATTTATACTGCCAATCAGACGGATTGCCCGCGCTGTTGTCCAAATAAGGGTTAAGAGATACTTTTAGCGTTGCGTCCCAGTCTCCAAGATGATGTACCGCAGAAAAGCTAAAAGATTTTAGTTTATATCCAGACTGTTTTCGCAGCTCTTCATTATCAAATCTAAATGAATTTAATAAATCTATAAAAAAATTCTTTTCTTTACCCTGTCCAACTTCAATATCAAGTGAATCAAATATTGCAAAATCCTGGATGTATCGGTATATTTCTGCGTTTTCTGAATTTGTGCTTATCGTAAAATCCAAAAACTTTGTAATTCCCAAAGTAAGGCCTAAAGAAAAATTAAAACGTGAATATGTGTAGCGCTGCAAATCCAGAGAAATTGATGAATTCGTATTTATTGAAAGATTGATTAAACCATGAAAGAACGCCGGTAGTTTAAAAGACGGAGCCCAGCTCATTGTAAAATCACGCGGGTAAAGTTTTTGAGTTGCCCCGTCTGTGGCGCTTTCCTGCTTCCAGCCCTGTTTACCGGGCGTTGGGTCATAAAAATATTTATACATATACGCTGCGTTATATGTAACGCTAAAAGAGTTCCATGCTCCGTTTAAAGAAAAATTTGTCCATTCATCAAGCTCTGGATCCCAGACTGTGTAAAGACGCGCGGATTTTCTGCTGGCAAAATTTAGCGTCTGCGTAAGATAAAGAGGTTTAAAAAGGTAGCCGGAAACATAACGGTACTTTAATTCATTTGAATTTTTGGCGGCGGCTTTATTTTCTTCGGTATCTTCCTGAATTTGCATATTCGCGTTACTTTCAAAACGCCATGCCCTCATTGTTAGATTACCGCTGTAAAGCTGGTATCTGGGGGGAAGATCCATTGACAGCACAAGATTCTGCATCTTGTCCATTAGATTCATTCCAACATTTGCCGAAAGCTTGTGCGAGCTAATATAGTCGCGCGTCCATTTCATATTTTCAAGCTTCCACTCAGGGTCAGGCTGGTACAAAGGATTACCGCTGTTGACAACATCTTCGTTGTATTTTTGTTCATTAAACAAAGAACGGGCTACAAGCCCGCTTAAATTGTATTGAAAGTTGGTAGATTTCCAAACGGGGTTCCAATAGAAAGGATTTAAAGTAAAATTGTAAGAAGAATTTATTGTCCACTGCCTTCCGCGGTAATCGGTAAGGCGCATCGTTTTTTTATCGGCCTCTGGAAGATCATCTCTAAAGTAGGTATGGTCCTGCCACTGGTAAGAACCGGAAAATCCAAGCGTAGCGTTGAATAAATTGTTATTTGCTTCACTAATTGAAAAATTTGTAGAAGCGTCTGTTCTAAAATTTGAAAGCACCGATTCAAAATCATCCCAGTCTATATCTTTTGCGGTTTTATTGTTTCCTCCCAAAAAATCTTTGGTGTAGTACTGCGCTTCTGTAGCCGATGAAGGCGATAAACTGTAATTCATTGAAAATTGCAGCAGATTGTTGCTTGGAAGCGTCCATAACTGACTCAAAACAGGCGGTTTTAGCTCGTCAATATTTGCGGAGGGCAGCGCCGATTTTGCCGCCGCTTTTTTGTCTTCTTCCGCCCATGGTGATACAGGGTCGCCTATCCCTTCAAAAGGATTTTTTTGTTCGATCTCAGCCTGTGCCGTCTTTGCCGCCGGCGAAAACGGAGAGCCGCTTAAAGAAGCGCTCATCGTATAAATAGTGTATTTATCCGGAATAAAAAACTGGCGTGTCGGAGAGTTTTCCCTTGGGTTGCTCGATGGAACGTCACGGCTTGGAATAAAACCAAGCGATGTGGATATTGTGTTTATAGATATGCTGGAAATCCACGGAGCAAAAAAATTTGTAGAGATATTGGGACGTATATTCACGTTCCATTGATACGAACCGGTGGTTGTTTCTGTTGATGTTATATCTTCAAAACTGCCGGAAGTTAAAAGATTCATTATATCAATTTGTTCAGAGCGGTTTTGAACCAAATCGCGGTGCATAAACGGGTCGGAATAAAGCGGGAATTTAACGTCAAGCGAGCCTAAACGTCCGGATGTACCTGTTTCCAGGTTAAATATATAACGGAATGGCACCTCATTTCCAAATAACCATGAATGATCCCATTTGCTTTCCCATTTATCATTTTCAAGAATATATGGCGTCCAAAAACCATCGTAATTATAAAGCGTCCGCGTCCAGCCCAGGCCCAAATAAAATTTCAGGTTATTAAAAATAAGCGCTTTTGTAAAATTTAAATCTACCCCCGTATAAAAGCCTAAATTTGTATATGCGTCAAACAGTAAAGAGAGAGACCTGTCGTTATTGCGTGTTTCGGCTTTTCCGGAGCTTCGCAAAAAAAGTCCGTGGCGTTCTTTTTGCATTCCATCTCCAGAACCAAGTATTTTTGATATTGAATTGGCTTTAGAAGGGTCGGCTTTTGGCTGCCCCAAAAGATACGTTGTAGTTTGCAGATAAAAGCCATGCCGCGTTCTTGTTCCCATTACCGGATGAAATATAATTTCGTCCGCCGGATACGCAAAAAACGGAATGTATAAAACAGGTATCTCTCCTACCTTTAGCACCGCATTTGCAAAAGCCCAGTCGGAACCCGGAAAAAGCCAAATTCTTGAAGCGTTTAATGACCAATAAGGTTCTTCGCTTTTTGCGTTGGAAATTACAGCGTTTTTTAAAACTGTTGTTTCGCTGTCTGTTTTTGAAATAACCTGTCCGGCAAAACGATATGCCGTTTCACCGCCGGACATTGCGCGTTCAGAAACAGTGTCTATAAAACTGCCAACCCATGTATCAAGATTTATTATTATTGAATCTCCGGTAAAGGTTTCTATGGTGCTTCCTTCTTCACGCTTGTAACTAACGCCGCCCGAAGCGGAAACAACATTTCGTGTCCGGTTAAAAAGAATATCCCATGCTTCTATTCTGTGTAACGCTTCGCCGTCCTTCAAACTAATTACAACGCCGCCGGAAAGCCGCGCATATTCTTCGTTTACAGAATCTATTTTAAAATATTCTGTGGTTCTTGCGCTTTCTATCGTAATAACCCTGTCCCACTTTTTTGTTTCAGGATTACCCATGTTGTAATGCCGTCTTATGCGCCCCGCGATTTCCTCGCGTCCGCCGCCTTCGCCAAGCCCAAGCTCGCTGCTCCACTCGGCAAGCTCCATAAGTGTAGCGGTCTTAATATCAAGTTCTATAATCCGCTCCCTGTCTGCTTTTTCTTTTTGCGCGGCGCTTTGTTCGCCGGAGGGCGCGGGCGTTTCTGGTTTTATTTCGGTTTGTTCAGTCGGCCGTGTTTCAGGGTCAGCGCCGTTACTCTGGGCTTCAACAGAAAAGGCAAACACAAAAAGTATGAGAGCCGGCAAAAGCGTTGTTTTTTTAGGTAAATAAATACCTCCCATTTGCTGCATTATTCCACAGATATATGCTTATTTCAAGTGATACATAAATAAACAAGCCCAAAACCATGTTTAAACGGCTTTATCTTGGTTAAATTCACTCCGATAATTTAAAGGTATGAAGCGCTTTTTTCTCTCTTTTCTTGCCGCTGTTTACTGCCTGTTAATTACGCCTGTTTATGGCGATGAAGCGCGCGGCGCGGCGCATAGCCTGCAGGAAACATTAAAAACGCTTGACGCAAAGCTATACTGGGACAGTTTTTTTCAATCCGGCATTTTTAGTATGGACGGGCATAATCTGGCTTTTCAAACAGGAGTCCCCGGGGAATACGACTATGTGCTTTACGACCATAACGAACTTATAAGGCTGCCTCTTCCGTATATTGAAAACGGGAAAATCAAATTTCCTGCAGAATTTGTATCCGGCGTCCGCCGCGCTTTTGAAGATTCAAAACGCAATGACGAATCTCATTTTAAAATTGCAGCAATTATGGTAGATCCAGGCCATGGAGGCAAGGATACAGGCGCTACCGGAATGCACAACATAAACGGAAAAAAAATTGAATTAATAGAAAAAAATATTACTCTTAACGTTGCCAACGAACTTTGGAAACGTCTTAAATCGGCATTCCCGTCAAAAAAAATTCTTATTACACGCACAGGCGACACCTACCCAACGCTGCAAACACGTGTAGCCATGGCAAATTCAGTTGAACTAAAAGATAACGAAGCAATAATTTATATTTCTGTTCACGCCAATGCCAGTTTTAATAAAACAGCCCGCGGTTTTGAAGTGTGGTATCTTAATCCGGATCACAACCGCACGGTGCTTGATAAAAAAACTGCCACTGAATATCAGGAAATTGTTCCCATACTTAACGATATTTTACAGGAAGAATATAACCGCGAAAGCCTGCAAATGGCGGCAATGATTCACAAACGAATTGCAGAAACTTTTGGCAAGCGCCTTCCTTCGCGCGGTTTAAAGGCGGAGGATTTCTTTGTAGTTCGCAAAACGCTTATGCCGTCTGTGCTTGTTGAACTGGCATTTGTAACCAACGAAGAAGATGCGCAGCTGCTTTCCAGCAGGGAAGATTTAAATAAATTTGCAGATGCCATAACAGCGGGCATACTGGATTTTGTAAAAAGTTTTGAAAGAACAGGCGGCTATATCGCAAGTCCGTAATTGAGCTATATCGACATAATATAATTATAAAACGAAGATGAATCCGCGGTAAAGCAAAGCCGGTAGCATTGCTTTTTTATTTTGCGTATAACTTTTGCAAATGCAGCTTCGTTTTCGTTATAAACAAGTTTTATATTGTCAAGAATTGCAATATCGCCGCATACAATTACTGCTTCTGTATGCGATACGGCCAATACCATGCAAATTTCAGGTTTTGCAATAACGTGTTTTTCTTCAACACGGTAATAAACAAGTTTAAAAGGTTTTGCAAGAAGCTGCAGAGGAGTCTTTATTGCCTCTTTTTTTAAATTATACGGGAACCCAATCCCTTCCACAAGATAAATCGTTGTAGCAAGGGGCATCCCTTTGGGGTGTACTTTTTCGTAATGACTTATTTTCAGCTCCGATTTTGCGTTAACGCGGGTGTGTTCAGAAATGTAAATTTGACCGTCAGAAGTATAACTTTCTATGCGTCCGCAGAGGTTTACATGCCTGCCAATTACGTTATACTTCATTGTTTTTTCGGAACCTATGTTGCCTATTATACATTCGCCTGTATTAATTCCTATGCCCATTCCAAGTATGGGGAAGTTATTTTCGCGGTTCCATTTGTTTACTTTTTCCATACTGTTTTGCATTTCTATTGCCGCCGCAATTGCATCGTCAGCGTGGTTTGAAGTTTCGGTAGGAGCGCCAAATACAGAAAGAATTCCATCACCCAAAAATTCTATAACCGTTCCGCGGTGGTTTGTTATAGTTTCGACCATTACGCTAAAGTAATGATTCAGCATGGCTACAACATTATGAACATCCATTTTTTCAGAGATATTTGTAAATCCGCGCAGGTCGCTCATAAGAATTGTAACGGCGCGTTTTCTTCCTCCAAGCGCTATTGCCGCAGGAGATTCCAAAAGCGATGTTACAATTTCTGTTGAAAGATAACGTCCAAAAGTTTCGTATAACAAACGTGAACGCACTTCAAGTTCAACACTAATATAGTGATGACAATTTTCCGGCCTGTTAAGATTATTAAAAATTGCTGTTGCCATGCCGCGGCATGAACCATAACCGCATGCGGCGCAATTTAAAAAATCTTCATCACGCCGTTTTTTCATATTTTGATAAATAGTTTGAATCTCTTTTTCGTTTGGTATTTTATAGGACGAAATACAGGCGCTTAAATCTTTATAGCTCCTTTTATAAATGCGCGGCTTCCAGTATTTTTCTATCAGTGATTGTATGCTTGTTTTCTGGTCATAGCCAAAAAAATAAAGCGCGTCACTTCGCGCCCTTTCTGTTTGGCGCGCCGTCTCTTCGCTTAATCTGCGCAAATGTTCAATGTGTTCCTTCATTCGGTTTAAAACTTTTGATTCAAGCCTTTCAAGCGGAATACCGTAATTTCCTGTGCCTATGCCGCCGTTGCAGCCTGTAGCGCAGCTCAAACAATCAACCAAAAGCGGAGCGGTTTTTTCAAGAATCATCTGGGGAATGTCTGTTAAATATTTATAAACAACATTTTCTCCTTCTATCTTTCTTATCCTGTGTTCAAGATGCGGCGCATCTCTTGTAAGCGTTGTTTTAAGCCCTCCCGGAGACGAAAAGCTAACGGCGCGTTCTGCTATAGGCCCGTCAAAATTGCTGTTTTCAAATGTTGATAAATCAATAAAATTAAAATCCAGGTGTTGTTTTAAGTTCACCATAGTAACATTAAAATCAACAAGGCCTGTTTCGTTAAACTCGCGTTTTTTGGCTATACAGGGGCTTATAGCCGCTATTTTGGCGTGTTTATATTCGCTAAAAAATTCTTTTATCATTATTGCGCAATGAAGCATCGGGCTCTGAACAGGCGCCAAAAACTGCAATAATTCAGGGTGGTAAACTTCACAAAATGTAACAAGCGCAGCGCATGGCTGCGCTATAACCACACGCGGGTTTTTTCGCTCTATATAATCAAGATACGATTTTGAGGCCAGTTCCGCGCCAAAGGAAACATCAAAAACCGCTTTTACGCCTGCAGATTTTAAATACGATATAAGCTTGTATATGCTTGGAAATGCCGTAACAACAGAAGGGGCAAGCATAGCCACAACAGTTTCGCCTTTTTCAATGGCCTGAAAAAAAGCGTGGCAGTCATCGGCAATGGTTCTGGCATGGCGCCGGCAGGCCAGAATGCAGCTGCCGCAGCCCAGGCAGCGTTCATGAATTATATCAATACGATATCCGGAACCGTTTATACATGCTTTAACAGGACATGCGGATATGCATGAATGGCAGTTATTGCATTTATCACGGTCAACATTAACAAGACGAAGAGTTTTGTTTTTTGTTTTTACAGCTGTATTTGCCGGCATAGTTTTTTTTATTATCGGCAAAAATGCTTAAAAAAATATTACTCTGTAAGAATTTCTGTATGGTCTGAAAAAATCGCTATGGTGTGTTCCCAGTGCGCGGAGGGTTTAGCATCGCGCGTTACAACTGTCCAGGAATCATTTAATATTTCTATAGCGCTGTCTCCCATAGTTAACATTGGTTCTATTGCAAGCACCATGCCTTCCCGCATACGCGGATTGGGCCCATCGTGCGCAGTGTTTGATACCTGCGGGTCTTCGTGTATTTCAAATCCTACTCCATGTCCGCAAAACTCACGTACAACTCCAAAACCTGCGGCTTTTGCATGATTTGAAACGGCGTGTCCAATTTGATGAATCCTGCCGCCGGCTTTTGCTGCGGCAACGGCTTTGTAAAGACATTCTTTTGTAACAATATTAAGCCTGTGCGCTTCCGGGCTTACCTGTTCCACTTCCAGGGTTACAGCTTTATCGCTTACAAATCCGTTGTAGGTAATGCCTGCGTCTATTCCAACAAGGTCTCCGGATTTTAATTTTCGCTTTGAAGGAATTCCATGAATTACCTCTTCGTTAACAGAAATACAAAGGGCGGCCGGAAAAGGATTTTCAGAGGGGCCGTATCCCAAAAACGCCGGCTTTCCGCCCGCTTTGGAAATCCAGTTTTGTGCCCATTTATCCAGAGCTATTGTTTCTATACCCGGCTTTACAAGTGGAACAAGCTCCTTAAACATTGCGCATAACATTGCGCATGATTCCCTTATGCCTTCAATTTGTTTTGCGTTTTTATATCGAATCAATTTGCACTCCCGGTTTCAGTTACACTAACAGAGTGTTTTTTCAGGGCGGTTATAAAACCAACAATAGACTGAACAAGATTTTTTTTGGAATCCGCGTCCAATTTTATAATGGACGAAAATATCTGCGCTGTATTTTTTAGCCAGTTTTCTATAAATTCAGGTACAGAATTAATATTGGCCTGTGTTACCGCGCTGTACAATGTTTCTATAAAATGTTCTCTTTCCGGAATTTCCATGCCATAAATCCAGCTCATTATGGTCTTGTTAAAATTAACAGCTTTGGGATTTAAACATTCCGCATACACAAAGTTATCAGGCTTTACAAGCCATGTATAAGGCGCATGCTGCGCTATGCCGCCGGCATTGCTTTTTACAATGTTAAGTTTATAATCATGCTCAAAAAGCAGTCCAAAAAGCGAGCTTTCCGGAAGATACGCTTCTATTCTGTCTTGTATCATGCGATAGCCTTCTTTTTGTAAAAAACCGGCTGCAAACCCGGGCCCGTCGTTGTTATATACAGTTATAATGCGTTTTTGAATTTTATGCCCGCATTCCGAAGCCGCATAAACGGCAAGATTCCCGCCTTTTGAATGTCCGCCTGTATAAAAATTTTTATGAATAAAACAGGCGGCATTTTGCAGATACTTTTTTGCTTCCATCTGTGCCGGAATTACATTTTCCAGTGCCATATTAAAATCTTCTTTCCAGCCTATAAGCGTAGAATCCGTACCACGAAACGCAATATAGGCAGGTGAACCTTCAGGAAAAAAAGTTATAGCCGAAAACTGCGCCTCGCGTTCTTTGTCGTATAAATTTATATATGCAGAAAGGCGCGTGTTTTTATAGCGTGCCGCACCGGAAAGCGCATAAACAAAATCATGTTGATATTCAGTTAATCCAACAGGGTAATCAAAATAATACGGGTCGTTATAAAAACGTTTTTCCATTTCCTGTATTGCTTCTTCAAGAGTTACATGGTTTTTTTTATCGAAATCCGGTTTAACGATATTATCAAACTGCAGATAAGAAAGCATGGAAAAAACTATATTATCCAAAGGATTAAACTTTTGTTTCGCAAAAGGAATATCGCCGCGCCAGTATATATAGTCAAATAGGTTAAAAATTTTATTATTCATTTTATTTAAATTTTGTAGTAATCCACATTGTCGTTAATCCGTTTTTCTACATGGAAGTGCGGCGCATAAAGGCTTAATCCGTTTTCTACAAATCCATTTTGAATGTTTTTATATAAATCGCTGTATATTGCCGGAAGGAATTCAGGCTTTTTTGTATAAAAATTAATCTCGTACCAGCAGTAAAAATCATCAAGCTTAATTTGATTAACAAATGCCGGCGGATTAACTTCCGCGTGAATCGTTTTTGCGGCGGCTTCCAGCAGAATTTTGTGGACGGTCTGCCATGAAGTTGAATATCCAAATGTAACGCACGTATTTACAATATAGCCGTCCAGACATTCTGCCGGCGCGGTATAGTTTGTAACAGCGTTATTCATAATCATCTGGTTTGGGAACGAAATTATTTCGTTTTTATGCGTGCGAACGCGAACAACCATTGCGCTGCGTTCAATAACAAAACCGGTTACATCGTTTATTTTTATGCGGTCTCCAACCTTAAACGGGCGCATATACGTCATTACAATGCCGGAAATTAAATTACCAACAACTGAACTTGAACCGAGGGAAAATATTACGCCGACCAGAACAGAAACTCCCTTAAAAACTTCTGATTCCGAATTTGGAAGATTCGGATAAATTATGGCTACTGTAAACGCAATTAACAGCACGCGCAAAATATTAAAAGTCGGCTGCGCCCATTCAGGATAAAAACCCGGAATAACAAGCTTTTGTTTTTCTATTTGTGTAGAAAAAAACTTAAGCCCGCGAAGCGCGTATCTTGCTATAAGTATGGAAATAATTATTGTAATTAAATTCGGAATATAATGAATAAATCCAAGCGCAAAGTTTTTTACAGGTTCAAGAATATAGCCTAAAAGCGTTTTGGCCAAATAGCGCGTTTTTTCAAAAAGGCCAAGCACTATGGGTATGCTTATGGCAAGCTGCAGGATAACAAGCAAATATTTTATTATGTTAATAAAAAAACAGCCTATTGTTATAATATGCCTTGGTTCCAAAATTACAAGAGACTTGAATTTTACCGCTTTTAGTTTGGTAGCGCTGTAAGAGTGAATTTTTTTACGGGACAGTTTTGCCAGATGAAATATTCCGGAAACCAAAATAAGCTGCAGTATCACAAGCGCGGCCGCAATTCCAACGCGCACAAGAAATGGCAGGCCGGTGCTTAGTCCGGCGCTTAAATCTTTAATAAAAGCTTCACCGCTTTCGGCGGATAAAAACCGCGGCGCAATTATGGCGTTGAACAGCAGAAACAGAAAGCGGAATTTCATAACGCTTGATTATAGCAGTATGCCGTCCGTCTTTCAAGCCGCTAAACTGCTTTTTGGAATTGGTTAATTTAATAAAACGGCTTTGTACGGCAATACGGCATATTAAGTTTTTATAAGCGCCTGCGGCATAAAAAAGTTTATAAAAATTTTTATAACTGATTGGCGTTTTAATTGCCCCCTGCACCGGCATTGAAAGAGATTGTATAATATATTTATGGAAGAACGGCTGGTATATCTTTTCATGGGCGACAATCTTGTTGTTCCGGAAGAGGCATCAACTGAAGAGATGTTTTATGGTGTTTCCGAATCTGCGGTGCTTAAGGCATTTGCCGGCAGCGCCTTTGATTTTTATGAGCTGCCATTTAATGATAAAACTTTTATTCCATGTTATATGCTAAACGCCGGTGCAATTATACCGCAAAACTGGCGCTTAAAAAAAATAAGAGAGCTTATAATCAGGATTCAAATTACAAAACCGGATAAACTTGCAAAACGCCTTGTTCGTGCGGCGCATATAATGCAATGGCGCGAAACAAGCGTTTATTGCGGAAGCTGCGGCGCCAAAAACGAAGATTCAGAAATTGAAGTTTGCCGGCGCTGTCCGCGCTGCGGACGCCATGAGTATCCGCGGATTACACCTGCCATAATAGTTGCAGTTACAAATAAAAACAACGAAATCCTGCTTGCGCATAACCGGAATTTTCCTCCAAAATTATTCAGTCTTATAGCAGGGTTTAACGAAGCGGGCGAGACGCTTGAAGAAACAGTTAAGCGCGAACTGCGCGAAGAAGTGTCTGTTAACGTTAAGAATATCAGGTATAAAGCGTCCCAGCCGTGGCCTTTTCCCGCTTCGCTTATGACGGCCTGGACAGCCGCTTATTCAGACGGCGAAATAAAATGCGACGGCATAGAAATTGAAGAAGCCTGGTGGTTCTCCAAAAGCAGCCTGCCTGTCCTGCCCGGGCTCGGTTCTATTGCGCGGTATCTTATAAATCAATGGTTAAAGCATTAAACAAAACCGTTTAAAAGTTTATTCAACAAAATAACGTTCGCCGTTGTTTTTAATTAAA
>JAIRPU010000122.1 GCA_031256815.1 Spirochaetaceae bacterium | reverse complement strand
AACGAAGACGGCGAGACGGTCTACTCGGCGGCGCTTGCCGGTATCGCGCTGATTATCATTGTGCTGGGGCAGACTTTTATTAAAAAAGTGCTTCGCAGCGACCAGCTTCAGCAGGGCTAGGGGGAATCATGGGATATGTTACGCTGACCGATGTTACAAAGAAATTCGGCGAGGTAATTGCCGTAAACAAGCTGAATCTTAAACTGAACAAGGGTGAATGTTTTTCGATGCTGGGCCCTTCAGGCTGCGGAAAAACCACAACCCTGCGTATGATAGCGGGCTTTGAAGACCTGGACGAAGGCGAAATTTCCGTAGGCGATAAATTAATCAGCTCAAAGTCGAAAGGCTACTACCTGCCGCCGGAAAAGCGCGATTTTGGCATGGTGTTCCAGGCTTTTGCCATTTGGCCGCACATGAGCGTGTACGAAAATGTCGCGTTTCCACTGCGGCTAAAAAGACTTCCCGCAGGCGAGATTGAAAAACGCGCCAACGAAGCGCTTGCCCATACAAATCTGCTGAATGACGCGAAAAAAAGCCCGGTTGATCTTTCCGGCGGCGGTAAACAGCGGGTCGCTCTTGCCCGTGCGCTGGCAATAAATCCAGGCGTCCTGTTGCTGGACGAGCCTCTTTCCAGCCTTGACCCGCACCTGCGCGAAGAAATGCGTTTTGAAATAAAAGACTTACAACGAAAATACGGCTTTACCGTAATTTATGTTACCCACGACCAGGCGGAGGCTATGGCGCTCTCCGACCGGATTCTGGTAATGAAACTCGGTGTGGTGCAGCAGATAGACACGCCGTTAAAAGTATACAACGAACCGGCGAACCGTTTTGTGTTCAGCTTTATCGGGCTTTCCAACTTTATCGCGGCGCAAAAAACGGCGGATGGCATAAAAGCCGGAGAAAGCGGGAATCTGCGTTTTTCACGTATGCCGGATGAATCGTTTAACGGCAAAGATAGCCTTGTGCTGGCAAGCCGACCCTCGGAGATTGATTTTGTTTCCGAAGGCGGCGTGCCAGGCACGGTCAAACGCAAGGTGTTTCTTGGCGAAGTGGTGGATTATGCAATTGATGTGCAGGGAACAGAAATCCGTGTGCAAAAGGGACGGCGGGATGCAGGAATCAATGCAGGCGAAACCTGCCATCTGAGTTTTCTGCATCCGCACTGGTATCCCGCCGAAGAATAGCGCACGTCTTATAAGCGTTATTTTTCTACACGCGCCGCGCTCCAGTTGGACGGCTCGAATATGTTGTCGTGGACGTGCATCCATTCGTCGGGTTTGACGTTGTATTCTTTTTCATCAAGACGAAATCCGGCGATAGTTTTAATAGTAACACCGCCTTCTTTCTGAACGGAGAGCTGCTTTCCGTTCAAAGGGTTTTCCATATTTGTAAAAACTCCGCCGCCAAGCAGAGAAAGCGTATCGGCATTGGTCATAAAAGGTTTATCTGTGCGCAGCGCCCCGTGCGCGTTAAAGTCCTTTACCATTAGCAGTGCTGTATACAATTCTAAGTGTTCGCCAGAGAGAAGCAAAATATTATCCGGAAATGGACTTGGAATATCAAAACCATGGTCGGAGACGATAATGATTTTCGTGTTGTCATAAACGCCTTGCTCTTTAAGATAGTCAAACCATTGTCCCAAAAGTAAAAACGCCGCCATATTAGCATGGTAGTGGTCTTCGTTTGCGAAAGGCCCGCTGCCCTTGTCGGTAACAGGCGAAATTGGAACATAATCAGGCACCTGTAAAAAAGAGGGATAATGGGTTAAATCATTCACCATTACCACCGCGTAATTCGTATTGTCTTCCGTAACAGTTGTTATTTGGGGAAGATAATAAAGTGCGGCATAGTTTTTTAAAGACCAATACGAAAGGTCGTAATTGTGCGGAAGTACGGCAAGGTAATCGCCTTTGTCATAAACAAAACTCCGCAGTACAAGCGGCGAAAAATTAAAAATCGAAACCCACAACAGACTTCTTTTAAGTATTGCATTGTAATCTTCGTATTGAACACTGCCGGAATGTGAAGACATATAAAAATCTACATAACGGTCTTTGATATTTTTTATACTAATATTTTGCCATGCGCTATATGGAAATTTTCCTGAATAAAGCGGGTCGCTTACCGTAACATCAAAGCCATTTTTTTTAAGCAGCCTGGGCATTACCTGCATAGATTCATTGTATTTATCGGCAAATGACTGCGAAACGGCGCGTTTTTGCATTTCCAGCGGTGTGTATTCATAGCCGCCAAAAATACCCGGAGCGCCGATAATCGTATGTCCGCCGAATGATATGCAATTAGGATAATATGTCCAGCCGGTAAACACATCGTTTAACTCAGGCTTTTCCGCAAAAATATACGGCACATAGCCGGAAATCGCCCTGTCCAGCATAATTACCAGCACATTCTTTCCAGTTTTGGAAAACGTGTATATTTTTTCGTTTTGCGGCAGCGCAGAGACATGGCCGGCCTCCGGTTTATATTTAATTATTTGGACGCTGTTTATACACCCTAACACAACAAAAACCGCAGCGCACATTGAAACCGCCCGCATCAGCAAAGCTTCGCGCCGTTTTACAAATATAAAAACTACCGCGAAAAATATAACGCAGAGAGAAATTATATTAAGCGCGAGCACAGGCAGCGGAGTGGCATGAACCCCTGTGGCAAGGTGCAAATCGGTCGTCATAAAACCGTAATCCCGAACAAAAATATATGTGTTTGCCAGAGCGCCGCAAAAAATGGCCGACATAAGCACCGCCAGAAAGGGCCGGTATTTTACGCCGGCAAGAGCGAAAACAAGCATAAACCACACAAAAAATCCCAGCGCCTCCAAAAAGCTAATTCCAACAAGCAGCAATGGGTTTAGCCTCAACTGCGGAATATAAAATTCGGCTACGCTGGAAGCTATAACGCGGGAGGGCAGCGCGAACCCTGCAAGCAGCGCGAGCGCGGCGCAGGCGGCTGTGTAAACGCCCCGTGTATTCTTTGTTGTTTCCAAAATTACCGGCAGGGTCTTGCGGGCAATTTTAATACCAAAAAATTTAAGTGTAAAAAAGACAGCCGGTACAATAGCGACGCAGAAAATAATAATGCGTTTATGCAATGCGCCTTTGTGTATAAAAATAACGTACACGGCAATCAAAATTGACAATATGGCAATCGCGGCAAAAAAAATGCGTCGCATAACGCCGTTTTTGTGTACGCTGTTTTTTATCAAACTGAATATATTGTTGCACGTCCAATAAAGCACAAGACCGGAAGGAGCGTTATAAAGCAAAACAAGAAAGAGCGCGGGAAGGCAAAAAATCGGGATTGTTTCTTTAAGCGAAAGCCCTTTGCAATAAATTAGAGCCGAAGCAATATTGCACAGCGTCATTACAAAGGGAAGTAAATTGACAGTTACCCCCCCCCCCCCGTAAATCATGTCGGGCGCGGAAAGGTCGCGCAAAAATAAAAAAGCCGTTCCGCGCAGCGCTTCAAGGTTTGATAGAAAATGATATGCGGCAATAAAAAACGGCGCTTGTATCAAAACCGAAAGGCTTCCACGCAGGGCATAGAGCGGATGATAATGATTTTGCCGGTAGTACGTCCGCAATATCATATATTGTTCATCACCTTTGAATGCCGCTTTGATTTTATCAACTTTTGGTTTAAGCCGTTTTTGTAATGTCCGCTCGGCATTCTGCGCTTTTTCCGCAACCGCGTAGAGCGGCAAAAGCAATATGTTCACAACGCCGCTTACACCGATTATCGACAGCCCGACAGCAACGGCGCTGTTCTTGCAAATACGCCACGCGAAAAGATATGCAAGTTCAATAACTGTCTCTAATGGATAGATAAAAACAAGAAAAAATATGTCTGCCATGGTTAAAACGCTCCTTTTGAAGGCCGTTTTTCTGTATGCATTGTAACTTTAGCTATAAAAAACCGGCCAAACAAACGCGGTAAAAATGATTTTAAGCGCCATTTGGGGGCCATTATTGCGATTTTTTTACCGCGTTCAAGTAAAGTCAAACAATGCCGTACTACGGCTGCGGGTGGTTTTCCGTGAAGAACTTTATTTCGCACGCCTTCGCTTGCCACGCGGGAAAACTCGGTATCTACCGGCCCTGGACAAAGGGCAATTACTTTAATTCCCTTTGCTTCAAGCTCGGCGGCAAGTCCAAGTGTAAAATTGAGTACATAAGCTTTACTCGCTGCATAAACGGCAAAACCGCCCATAGGCGCAAAGGCGGCAAGACTTGCCGTGTTAATAATTCGGCTGCCGCGTTCAAGATAGGGCAGACATATACCAGTTATTGCGGTAAGAGAGGTTACATTAAGGTCAATTTCGTCAAGCTGGCGGTCAATAGCTGTGGCGTCAAAGTTTCCGTATGTGCCGAAACCGGCGTTGTTTACCAGTGTGTCGATAAAAATTTCACCGCGCCCGCCGGCCGCCTCAAGAAGGCCGGCTATAACACGCCCTCCTTCTCTGCCGCCTAAGTCGGCAGCCACAGGCCGGATTGCAAGCCCGGGATTTATTGTTTTAAGCTCTGCGGCAAGAGATTGAAGGCGCTCAATACGGCGGGCGATAAGCCATAGTTCGCCAAGCCCCGGACGCGAAACCAGCGCCCGCGCAAATTCCATGCCCATACCGGAACTTGCACCGGTAACAATACTTACGCTTTTCATGCGCATTCATTTTGAAGAATAAACGCCGCCATGTCAATTATTCTGTAGATTATTCACATTATTATTGGTTTTCAACAACTAAAATGCGTTACCTTGAACAAACAACGTTTTTTTACTAAGATTAAAAATTATAAAACAAGTGCTGTAAATAGCAATAATAATTTGAACATTTTTAACAGGAGCATTTCAATGATAAAAGTTACTACGATAGCAGGTTCTGATGCGTCTGGAGGCGCAGGCCTTGAGGCGGATTTAAAAACCTTTGAGGAATATGGAGTTTACGGTATGGCGGCGGTTACGCTTGTTGCAACAATGAATCCGGATAATGAATGGTCGCACAATGTTTTTCCGCTTGACGAAATGGCATTACGTTCCCAGCTCGAAACTGTATTTAAAGGAGTTGGAGTAAACTCTGCAAAGTCCGGTATGCTTGGAAGTTTTTTTGCGGTGGAGCTTGTGCGCGAATATATAACAAATTACAACATAAAAAATTATGTACTGGATCCGGTTATGGTTTGCAAAGGTTCAGGCGAGCCGCTTCACAGTGAATTAAATGATGCGCTTGCAAAAAACCTATTGCCGCTTGCCGCCATTGTAACGCCAAACATATTTGAAGCGGAACAGCTTAGCGGAATAAAAAATATAGACAGTATAAAAAAAATAGAGGAAGCTGCGCGAATAATTCATTCAAAAGGCGCGCGCAGTGTATTTATAAAAGGGCCCAGGCTGCCTGGCGCTTCACGTGCGGTTGATGTTTTTTTTGATGGCAGCGGATTTATTCAAATTGAAGACGAATTAATTAAAACAAGCTGGACTCATGGCGCCGGCTGCACATTATCGGCCGCCATAACCGCTGCCCTTGCGCGTGGCGCAACAATGCCGGAAGCGGTTAAAAGCGCAAAAAAATTTATTACTTCAAGTTTAAAAAACGGATTCGCGCTTAATAAATGGGTGGGGCCCGGTAACCCGTGCGCATGGCGCAGCAATATCGTTTTTAATTCCTGATGAAACCCGGCTTTTTTTTTATAATATTTTATGCCGCAATAATTTTCTGCTCATGTTCAGAACGCCGTAATGCTTTATTATGGACCTGCCGTCCTGAAATTGCCGTTTATGCAAATTATTATAATACGCAGCAAAATGGTTATAAAATAGAAGTACGGTATGTTGAACAGCCTTTGCACGAACTTTTATCTGCCAAAAAAAAACCGGATATTATAGTATCAAATTATATTTATAACCGCGCGGCATTTAACCAGTTTGCAAATTTAAATTCGCTGTTCAAAAATAAATTAATAAATAAAGATGTGTTCTATCCTGCCCTGCTTGAAGCCGGACGCGACAAAAACGCACAGCGCGTTATTCCAATTTCTTTTAACGCACCGCTTATCGTATTTTTAAAAGAAATGCCTCCGGGGGGAGAAGATTCAGCTTTTATCGATATTGCCGGACTTGAAAAAGAAGGAATTGAATTTAATAAACGAGATGAGAGCGGCATTTGGCAGCGGATTGGATTTTCTCCTTTATGGGAAAAGCAGGATGCATTTATTTATCTTATTGCGTGTTTATATAACACTGAATTTAATGAATCTTACACGGCAGGTTCAAAAGAAAATACTGTTTCGTGGAACGAAGAAGCGCTGCAGGAATCCATAGAAACAATTAAAACATGGATAAAATCTTCTACAGGCGGAATACAGGCCGAAGATGATTTTATATACAAATATTTTTTTGATCCTGCAATAAAACTTGTAATGAACGGCAGAATTCGTTTTGCGTCCATGTCAAGCGATGAGTTTTGGAATTTAGACAGCGCAAATCAATCTGCGTTTGATATAAAATGGGTTTGTCGCAATCAAATGATTCCTGTTGCCGAAGAAATCCCTTCTTTTGCCATATACAAAAATGCAAAAGCAAAAAAAGCGGCGGAACATTTTGCGGCATGGTTTTTTAACGAAACCACACAGGATATGCTTTTGGAAAAAAGCAGGCAAACGCAGCTTAAAACAATAAATTTTGGCATTGCCGGCGGATTTTCGGCAATGCGTTCTGTAACTGAATTTTTTTTTCCAAAATACTACGAAGGGCTTTTAGGACGAACACCGCCGGCCGCTTCGCTTGTTCCGCCGGCGCGCTTAAATGAAAACTGGCCGGCAATAAAAAAAGATGTTATACTTCCGTATATTTCGCAGGCTGTACGCGAATCCAGCGCGTATAAATCTTCTTTGCCGGAACTAATTGTTGAATGGAACAGTAAAACAAGGGGGAGTTTTTAATGAATAATAATGATGAAGCTCTTATATGGCATGAATTAAACAAAAAAGTAATATTAAATACAAAAATATTTTCTGTTTCAGAATCGGAATGTAAAACCGGCAGTGGAAAAAAAGCGGTATTTTCTTTGGTACAAAGCAGGTCGTGGGCACTTGTACTGCCTGTGCTTGAAACAAAAAACGGAAAACAGTTTGTTATGGTGCGCCAATGGCGGCATGGCGCACAGGCTATAAGCGTTGAATTTCCAGGCGGCGTTGTTGAATTAAACGAAGAAATTGAAGAAGGGGTAAAGCGTGAATTGCGCGAAGAAACCGGTTACAGCGCAAAAAAATGGACGCTCCTTGGCACAATGAATCCGAATCCGGCATTTATGCAAAACACAATTTCGTTTTATCTTGCGGAAAACCTTTTTTACGAAGGCGAACAACAGCTGGACGAAGATGAACTTGTTTCGGTAGAGCTGCACCCTGTGGACGATGTAATAAGTAAAATGGGTAAACCGCCGTTTATTCACGCGCTGATGGCAAGCGCCTTGAGTTTTTATTTGCGTTTAAAAAAATAAAAACAACTGCGGCAAATTAAAGCGTTACAGTTTTAATAAAGATTTGTTCTGCAAACATTTTTATAATCGCATTTGGCGCATCTTTCATTAAGCAGCGGGCGCACAGAAAAATCAAGCGAATCTGCCGCGTCCAAATACCGGAGGATAAAGCCTGAAAGCGCGTCAATTGAAGTCTGGTAATCTGCTCTTGTTTTAGACCTTCCGGAAGGGCTTACAATGTCGGCAGATTCCGCCTTTGTTGCTTTAAAAAATGAGGCAGATTCCACTTGTATTTCATTTAATATTTCAAAAAGTTTTATATAAACCGGAATTTGAAAATCTTTCAAATCATTATTTTCGTTTAACCAACAGTCTTCTTTTTTCGGTGTTCTTCCTGTTTTATAATCTATAACAATTGGCATCCCGTCTGGAGAAATTAAAACACAGTCTATTTTACCATTTAAGACAAAAGATTCATATTCTTTTGTGTAGCTTTTTTCCAGCGTATCAACGCTCCAGCCGTTAAATTTTTTTACCTGCATTCTTAAAAGCCGCAAAATATTCGCGCAAATTGAAGGCGACATGGCGATTGTAAGTTTTGAGGCAAGCCGCCCCTTAAAACGTCTGAAATGCGCTGTTTCATTTTTGGTAATTTCTTCTGCCCATAAAGCATAGCGTTCAAAATTTGCACTTCGTAAAACAACATCTTCGTCTTTAATGCGCTCAAACAGTTTTTGTAAAATAATATGATAAAGAATTCCCCTGTTTTCTGCATTTAACAGCTGCGCGGTGGTATCGTAATTTTTTAATTTAAATATAACCCCATAAAGCCATTTTAACGGACAAAAAAAGAATGTGTTAAGAGTTGTGGCAGATACAGGCAGCCTGCCTTTTATCCGGCGCTTTTCCATGCGTTCTTTTAGCAAAAAAGCGGCGGCGCTTTTTTGAGGTATTGCCGAGCTGATAAAATTAAAAGAAGAATCACGGAAAAAAAAGTTCCATGATAAAAAACTTTTTTTCTGTGCCAAAAAAAGTTTTTCGCAAAAAGCGCCGCCGCGCAGCCACCAGTTTTTTTCTTCCTGATAAAAGTCTTGTAAACCCTGCGCGTCCGGAATGGCATCGTGTATTGCATTGGTTTTGGGACGCAAAAAATAACTATGCGGAATCTGCGCTCCGGAAAAAGCCTGCCGCGCCGCGCTTATTCGCACAAAGTTTTTAGCGCCTTCTTCAAAGCTCTGCGTATAGCTCTTAATAAAAGCTTTAGAGGCATCTGTATCCGCAATATTTAAAGCGCGGCGGACGCTGTTATTTAAAAACGGAAGCGGCTTATACAATCTTGTAAGCGCTTTTTGACTGGCATTTATAATTATATGCGCGGCGCATGGAGCAGATGCCGCAACACCGTATTCAAAAATATTTACGCTCTCTGTATCGCCGGAATCGTTAACATGAACTTTTTCTTTAAGAATTAAAATAAAAACTTCAAGCGGCGCGGCTTCACTTAATACGGGATATTTTTTTTCCAGCGCGGAAAGCAGACTAAGCTCTTCAAGCGCGCGTCCCAAAAGCGCAGAAACATCCGGCGGCCATATACGCAAAAAGAAATGAGCAAAAAAGTTAATTATTCTCTTATGCAGTGTTTCAAAATCTTTGGAAGCCGTTATTCGTTTTATTTTTATATTTAATTTTTTATAATGATTATGCAGCCGCTCTTTTCCTTTTGACGCATAAAAAGCTTCGTTCCAAATATCGCGGCGGTATCCGTTATCGCGGTAACTTGCAACACAATTATTTTTTATACCAAACTGCAAAAGCGCACGGTTTTTATTCGGCGTTCTCCACGGGAGTTTTGTATTTGTAAGCAATGCCTCAATGCTGTTCCAGGAAAAATATGAACGCGCACATTCATTTATTTGTTCAAAAAAAATGCCTGCGCCGTATTCTGCAATCTCTTTGCCTGAACGCACGCAAAATGGTATGTTAAAATCGCGTAAAATCCGTTTTAAATACGGTTCAATTACAGGAAGCTCGCATACATTAAGCGCTATATCATTCCATGGAATTCCTTTTTCAAAGCGGAGCCGGCGCAGTTCAAGCGCTGCCGCGCGAAGTTCGGCGTATGCGGTTTGATAAACCAGGAGCCCTGTTTCGTCCGCTTCGTCTTTTAAACCAATTGGAATTTTATAAACATTTGACGTGTTCAAAAGTTCTTCATATTCAACAAAATCTTCTATAAGTTCAGGATAAAATATAAAGTATTCACGCTCTCTGTCTTTAAATGGCGGCCGTTCCCATGAAGGTTCAAAAAGATTATGTTTATTTAAAAAATCTTTGTAACGAATTTCAAGCTGTGCAAAGTCGGCAAATTCCGCGCCGGTAAAAAGTTCCGTCCGGTTTTCAGTTTCGGCCATTTTGCGTTGCCATAAATTAAGACATGGCAGAATAGAAGCAATGCTTTTGGCAAATAAAATACCGTCTTTTGCATATATCAATGGAATAATATGTTTTAAAAAAGGAGCGGCAGCGTTTTCTTCGCAAAGTTTTCTTGCGTATAAAATTCTTATGGAACGTGTTACAGGAGTTTTATCGCTGTAAAACGCGCTTAAATTCTTTGATTTAAAAATATCCCAGGCTATAAACCTGCTTCTGGGAACAGCATTCATGTTAAATTTACGCAGCGCAAAACGTCCCCAAAAAAGCGCCGCTGTTTCTGAATGAAATATAAAACAAACCTCCGGCTTTTTTATATTTTCTTTTAGCGTGCGGTATATTTCGTTGTTCATAAAAAATTACGCCGGCTCGTTTTCGGCATTAAGCAGAAATTCAGGCAAAGAAATATTTTCTATTACTCCTTCATTATATTTTTCCATTTCGGCTGTATCCATAAAAACAAAATAAAATAAAACCGGCAAAGAAGTTTCAAAAGCTTCGTGTACCGCTTTAAGCGCGTCTTTTTTTCTTTTTATAACTTTTTCATCGTCTTCGGCAGTTAAAGTTTGTATACAGAGCGTTTCGGTACTGCTCTGTGCAATAAAATCTATTGTAAACGAAAAAAATCTTCCCGTATAAACTGTGTAACCGCGGCAGCATAACTCATTAACTAAAATATTTTCGCATAACACACGGCGCATCCCATTGGTACTGCCTGAAACACCATAAAAAAGTGAATGGCACCCAATATAGTATTTTGAATGCGCCGATTGCACTTTTTGTTTTGCAAGATTAACGACACGCACACGAACAACAAGATGCGCCGCTTCGATAAAGTTTAAAATAGAACTAATTGCAGAAAGATTTTTTGTAAAATGCTCCCGCTTAAAAAGCGCCGCAAGTTTTGGAGCTGAACATTCATCACCCAAATTTTCAAAAATATATTTTACTACACGTTCAAGTAATTCGGCATTATTAATCTGATAACGCATCAAAACATCATGATAAATTATTGATGTATAAATATCATTTAATTTTGATTCAAGAGAACCGCCTTCGTCATCCAATGTTGAAGGAAAACCGCCGCGCTCCAGGTAACTTTCAAAAATCGCATTTGAATCCTGCTTTATGGAAAGCGCTTTGCGCAGCAAGCCCACGCTGCAGGATGCTTCGTTTATGTTTTTATATAAATGTTTATATTCAGAATAAGAAAAGGGACAAACTTTTTGCTCGTTCCAGTTATTACCCCCAAATTTTTTTTTGCTTTTTTTATCAAATGCCATGCCGGAAACCGCAATGCACATAACCACATTATTTTGCGCGGCAAATGCGCTTAATACCTTTTCCCATCCGGTGGCGCACTGGATTTCGTCCAGAAAAAGATAGTAGCGCTCATCTCCTGTAATTAACTGCTGAATTGACTGACGAAGTTCGCGTACGGCGCGCGGCGAAGAAAACGCGAACTTTTCAAAATCAAGATAAATAATGTTGGAATTCTGAACGCCTTTGGCGCGCAGCCTGTCCATAACTGCGCGGAGAATAAAACTTTTGCCTCCGCGCCTTATGCCGTTGAGTACGGTAACTTCGGCGTTTTCCATAGCCGTTTCAATGTTGACAATGGTTTGAGTTCTAATGCTCGCGCCTGATAGAATCATATTCTATCTTACAGCAAGATGCGTATCCAGGTTAAGTGTAGGCCATACCGCCATTGTTTCCTGTCCAAGCCGCCAGAAACCTATCGAAATAATTCCCTGCTTTCGATACATATCCAGGCGGGCAGATATAGAGTATTCATCTTCGTAAAAAACAGTTACTTTTACAAGAACTTCATAAGTAAAAGTGGGTATTCCATTTACACGTTGAATATCGCGCACGTCATGTTCTTGTTTTATTCTTTCGGTTGTGGCGTTTACAAGCGCCCTGGAAGTGCTTGTGTTGCCCCACGCGCGTCCATAAAATGGAATGCCCATTACAAGTTTTTCTTTGCTTATTGTTTTTAATGCGTGTGTCGCAACATTCCGGCACCAGTCCATAGATGCCACAGGGCCGGGTTTGCTTGTTGACCAATGCTCATCGTATGCCATTACAAAAACTTTATCCGCAATAAACGCTATTTTACTGTAATTGTACGGCCCGTTGTTATCGCTCGTCCGCGCGGGCACACAAACAGAGAATACTTTGCCGCGCCCCAAACCGGCGCGAAGTTCCCCCAAAAATGAAAAAAAGTTTTCCGCGTCTTTTGAAGGCACCATTTCCAAATCAATGTTTAAGCCGTCATAAGCAGAAGCGGCATCAAGAATTTCGCGCACAAGAGACGCGCGCGCTTTACTGCCCGGCTCTATTACAAAATGAGTAAGCCCGGCACTGTTGCAGGCAATCGCTATATGTACGCGCCCGTTATATTTTGCAAGCTTGGCGCGTTTGGGAACCTCGGCAAGATGCCCATAACGGTCAACCTCCGCGCCAAAATACACTACATCGGAGATGGGCAAATTCGATTTTAACGCGCCTTCGTAACCGCTAACCACATAAGCCCAAATTTCGCTAAATGACGAAACTGTAAGCCCCTCCGTTAATGGAGGCATTTCCATGCTTTCTAAAACAGCCTCTCTGTCTGCCGCAATATTCTGGCCGGAAGCCGGACTTGAAGCGCATGAAAAAATAAAAAAAGCGATAATTAATATAAAATAAGTTTTTTTAAAAATGGACATCTTATTATCAAGTATCGGCAAAAAATGCTTTTAATTAGATAGTTTATTTTTTCAGCATTTAATTTTATAATGCGGCAGATGCTTGTTTGCGGTATTGATGAAGCAGGGCGCGGGCCGCTTGCCGGTCCCGTATGCGCAGCGGCGGTGGTTTTGGGCGCGGAGTTTCCGGCTGAAATGTTAAATGATTCCAAAAAACTCAGCGAAACCGCACGGGAACGCGCCGCCCCGTTTATACGCGAAAAAGCGCGCGCATGGGGACTCGGCTGGGCATCTCATACAGAAATAGACGAAATAAACATTTTGCAGGCAACGCTTCTTGCAATGCGCCGCGCTTTCGATTCAATGTTAAAAAAGTTTTGGAATTGCGCCGCGAATGAGTTTAACGCCGAAGCCGGCAGTGTGATAATTGACGGGTTGTATACACCGGAACTGCCCGTCCGCTGCGAAGCGCTTGTCCGCGCAGACGCAAAAGTCCCCGCTGTTATGGCCGCGTCCATACTTGCAAAAACCGCCCGCGATAATGAAATGCGCCGTCTTGCGCTTATCTATCCTCAATACAAATACGAAAAACACAAAGGTTATCCTACAAAAGAACACCGTGAGCTTATAGCGCGTTTCGGCCCCTCTCCAATCCAAAGACGCACGTTTAATTTTAGCGTTTGATTCTGCGTTACACATGGCGGCGAAAGCGCATTTGTATTTTATTTAACGTGGAGAATGCAGTGTGTTGATATAGTATTTATTAACTGATAAAGTACAAAAAATCACAAAAGTTTGAGGGGAATTATGGCATTTATTGATGTAGCCGAATGGAATGACGCAAAAAATGATGTATTCGCGTGGAAATTCGCTCAAAACACAAACAACAATCTGAGTACATTTACACAACTTATTGTACGCGAATCGCAGGAGGCGGTGCTTTTTTCCAAAGGGCAGATACTCGGCAAGTTC
>JAIRPU010000121.1 GCA_031256815.1 Spirochaetaceae bacterium | reverse complement strand
GTATAAACATTACCTCCAACGCGAATAACGGCAAATTGCAGCTTATGGTAGTGGGGATAAACCCCTACTATGGCAAAAACGGCAACGCGGACACACCACACCTTGTATTCCAGTTTAAGAACTATCCGGGGAATGGCAAAATGCACTTAAATGATAGCGGAAATAACACTGGCGGTTATAAGTTAACCGAAATAAGAAGCTATCTTCTGAGTAATTACTGGCCGGCACTGCAGACTGCCGGTGTGCCTGACAGCGCGGTATGGGCAGTTAAGCGCGTAGGAGCCAACGATGGAGCCGCGACAGGGACAAATACGATAGAAGACAAACTCTGGCTGCCAACCGAATGGGAGATGTTCGGGAGTAACAGCATTTCGAATTCTAATTATGAGAATAGCGCCAACCAGGGCAGGCTTGGATACTACAGCAGTGATGACAGCAGAAAGAAAACCGACGTATATTTAACCGCTTCACCCGCTACTGAAGTTTATTGGTGGTGCGGTGTCACCCCTAATGGTTCGCCAACAAAGTGGATTGAGCCAAAAAGTTCAGTTGGTGTTGCGCCCGCATTTGTAATAGCAGGTGTTGATCAACCACCGACAGCAAACTTAGATATGAAAACGATTACCTACAATGCTAATGGTGGGACTGGAAACGATTCGTCACAGGTAGTTAGCGGTGGCAGCATAGTAGTTAGAAACAGTTCCGGTTTTAGTAGAGCTAACCATGTTTTTACAGGCTGGAACTCGTTGGCTAATGGAAGCGGTACCAACTACAGTGCCGGAGATATTATTAGCAATTTTACATCTAATATAACCCTCTATGCAAAGTGGAAGTTTGACATGGATACGCCTGGTACCGTTACATGGACGGTTCCAGAAACAGCCACTTACGTTATCGATGTCTGGGGCGCTTGCGATGGTAAGGTAGACAGTTATGGCCTCTGGCAAGGTAGCTATGGCGGTTACAGTAAAGGCGAAATCAACCTTACAGCCGGGCAAACGCTTGATGTAACGGTTGGAGCTAGAGGCGGCGGCGGTGCAGGCGGCACAACTAAGGGTAGCACTAGCAGTGCTGGAGTCAACGGCGCCGGGCTTTCCGGTGTTAAAATGAACGGGGCATGGCTCATTGTGGCCGGCGGCGCAGGTGCGCCCGGCGGAAACGGAGATAGGACGCCTTACGGAGGTTCTTATGCTGGCCGACGAGGTGGCGCAGGCGGTCATGGCGGCGGCTATGGCAAACCTCCAACAGCAGGCTCCAAAGGCGATAATAGCAATGCCGGCGCAGGCGGCGGTATAAACGGACCTTCCGCTGGTGGAGCCGGTGCTAGTTCTACTTTAGGCGGTGGTACCGGTTATGGGGCTGGAGGTGGTGGCGGCGGCGGTTCAGGCTATCCTAATGGCGGCCAGGGCGGCGGCGCGGGGAAAGGAGAATTTGACGGTGGCGGCGGCGGTGGCGGCGGTTCAGGCTACGCTGACGAAACCAAATTCATACCTGGCACCCTCTATGGCGATATATGTTACAGTGTTGATGCCAGCGGCAAAGGCACAGTAAGGATTTATAAAAAATAATAGTAATAGCGCCTTCCGGCGCTAATCGCGGCGCTTTGTTTCCAAAGCGCCGCGCCACAAACCGCCCTTTCGAGGGCGGTTTTTTTTGTGCCGGCGGGTGTTTGGCTGCAGTCCGCGCGAAGCGCCGCCGCCGGCGGTCGTATGCGGCGTTCAGCCACGAAGGCGGTCGCCGCCGGCCGCTTGTAAATACCGCGCAATGGGGGTATTATAGCTTTTGAGTCTGGGGGTGCACCGGTTTCGACTGGCGCGGTTCGGGGCTCAGGCTGCAGGTGGAGCGCCGGTCTCCTAACATTCGGCACCAATACAATTGCCAGAAATGACAATTACGGCTACGCTTTAGCAGCGTAATCGCGCGGGACAGTTCCACCGCCTTGAGGAGCTGTTTTCCGTGTCGCAACCAGGGCTGGTCTTAATAAGGTGTTCGTCCTTTTTAAGACAAGATTTTTCGAACTCGGGGCAAGTCGCAAGCCGTGAAGCTAAACTTGCCCTTACAAACTAAAACACGGCTAAACCTGTAGACGTTTGAGGCTTGCGCGTTAGGACATGGGTTCGATTCCCATCACCTCCAAATGACAGAAGCAATTTTTATTGAAGGGCTTATATACTCTCTTATGGTACTTGGGGTGTTTATCACCTTTCGTATACTGGATTTTGCCGATTTAACTGTTGACGGCACATTCCCGCTGGGCGGCGCTGTCGCGGCATTATGCCTTGTTAACGGCGTTCCTCCAGTTTGGACCATGCTGTTTGCATTTTTTGCAGGCTGCGCGGGCGGATTGGTAACCGCGTTAATACACAACTGCCTTAAAGTACCCGGCCTGCTCGCCGGCATACTCACAATGACCATGCTTTACTCGGTAAACATACGAATAATGGACGGGCGTTCAAATGTATCGTTTTTGCGCTTTGGAACCTTTTTTAACAGTCTTAAAGACGGCGCATTGGGTTTTGTTTCCGGCAATATGGCAATTCTTGCTTTTCTTGTTCTGCTTGTGCTTTTTGTTAAGTTCAGCTGCGACCTTTTTTTCCGTACCGATTTTGGATTAACACTTGGCGCGCTTGGCGGCAACCCGCAGATGATAGTTTCGCAGGGAATAAACCCCTCGTATCTTAAAGCGGCGGGAATAGCGCTGTCAAACGGGCTTGTCGCCACCGCCGGCGCGCTTGCCGCTTTTTACAACGGTTTTGCCGATGTTTCCGCCGGTACAGGAATAGTTGTAGCAGGTCTTGCAAGCGTAATGCTTGGCGAGTTTGTGCTGCGTTCAAACAAGATTATGCTTTTAACCCTGCGCGTAATTTTAGGTTCAATGATTTATCGCGCATTAATGTTCCTTGCGCGGCTTCATGGGTATAAAATTAACATGGGGCCAAACGATTTCCGGCTTTTAACCGGACTTTTAATTATCATTTGTTTGATAATTTCTAAATACCGCGGCGCCTTCTTTAAGGATATTTGGGGGAAGAAAAATGCTCGAACTTAAAAATGTAGATGTTATATTTGCCAGAGGAACCCCTGATGAAAATCATGCGTTAAAAAATATCAATTTAAAAATCAATAAAGGTGATTTTATAACTGTTATTGGCTCCAACGGCGCGGGCAAATCAACTCTTTTAAATGTAATTGCCGGCACTTACAGTGTGGAAAACGGCAGCATAAGTTTTGCCGTATCCGGTAAAAACAAGGGCAAAACGCCGCTTTTAAAGCGGTTTTTTGGCGCAAAAAACAAAGAAGAGGGCGTTGTAGATGTTACGCGGGAAAGCGAATTTAAACGGGCGCGGCGCATAGGCAGAATTTTTCAGAACCCGCTTTTAGGCACAGCGGGTAATATGTCGCTGGAAGATAACCTTATTATATGCGAAAAAAAAGGTATGCGCGCGTTAAAATTCAGTTTAAATACGCGAAAACGCGCCCTTCTGCGCGAAAAAATCAAACAGCTCGGCCTGGGGCTGGAGGGCAGATTGCGGGATAACGTAGGGATGTTTTCCGGCGGCCAGCGGCAGGCGCTCACTCTTTTAATGACGGTGCTTTCAAATCCGGAAATTTTGCTTTTGGACGAACACACTGCGGCGCTTGACCCGATTAATGCGGAGCTTGTTATGAATTTAACGCGCGAATTTGCCCGCAGCCAGAACCTTACCGTGCTTATGATAACGCACAATATGAAGCACGCGCTTGAAACAGGCAACCGGCTTTTAATGATGGATTCAGGCGAAATTATCCTTGATATTGACGGCGAAGAAAAACAGAATCTTACCCTTGCCGATTTGCAGGCGCGCTTTCAGGCAGCAAAGCACCGCGAGCTTGAAACAGACGAAATGTTGCTTGTATAATATCTTTCACAAAAATATATTCAATACACGGAGGCAAAAATGGCACAATGCCAGTTTCAAACAGAGGTGAGTGAGCTTCTTCACCTCATCATTCATTCATTATATTCAAACCGCGAAATTTTTTTACGGGAAATAGTATCAAACGCGTCCGATGCCCTGGATAAATTAAAATATCTTACTGTGGCAAAAGACGAGTATAAAAGTTTAGTATTTGAACCGCGCATAGACATTAATTTTAGCGAAGAAGCAAAAACTATTACGATAAGCGATAATGGAATAGGCATGAACGATTCTGACCTTGCGCAGTCGCTTGGAACAATAGCGCGTTCCGGTACAAAAGCGTTCTTAAAAGAGCTTGGCAACGAAGCAAAAAAGAACAATAACCTTATAGGCCAATTCGGCGTTGGATTTTATTCGGCGTTTATGGTAGCAAAAAAAATTGAGGTTACAAGCAGAAAGGCGCTTGAAGAACGCGCGTGGAAGTGGACAAGCGACGGCAAAGAGTATTATGAAATCGAAGAAGCCAAACGCGAAACGCACGGCACAACAGTTCAGCTTTATTTAAATGATGAAGGCGCGGAGTTTGCAAGCCGCTGGCGAATTGAAAATATAATAAAACAATATTCGAATCATGTAGCATTTGCCATTTTTTTAACATTTAACGAAAAAGAATGGGACGATAAAGGAAATGTAAAAGGGAACGTAATAAAAACAGAACGTATTAACGATGGCACGGCAATATGGCGCAAGCCAAAAAATGAACTAAAAGAAGAAGATTATATTGAATTTTACAAACAAACGGGGCACGACAGCGAAGCGCCGCTTTTGCATATACACACCCGCGCTGAAGGGCAGCTTGAGTACAATACGCTGTTTTATATACCAAAAAAAGCGCCGTTTGATATGTTTAATGCCGATTACAAAAGCGGCGTTAAACTCTATGTCAAGCGTGTTTTTATTACGGATGACGATAAAGAGCTTCTGCCTGTTTATCTGCGTTTTGTCCGTGGAATTATAGACAGCGAAGATTTGCCGCTTAACGTAAGCCGTGAGATTTTACAGCAAAATAAAATACTTGTAAACATAAAAAACGCTTCTGTAAAAAAACTTTTAAGCGAATTTAAATCGCTTTCTGAATCCAGCAAAGAAAAATACGAAGAATTTATTTCGCAGTATAACCGGCCGCTTAAAGAAGGGCTTTATTCCGACTGGGGCAATACGGAAATTCTTACCGAACTAATCCGGTTTAAGAGCAGCAAAGTGGAAGGCAGAACAAGTTTTTCTGATTATGTTTCGCGCATGGGCTCTGAACAAAAACATATTTATTATATTTCCGGCGGAGATGAAAAGACCCTTAAAGCTTCGCCATTGCTTGAAGCATACCGCGCAAAAGATATTGAAGTACTTGTAATGGACGAAGAAATTGATGAAATTGTAATTCCGCGTCTGGGTCAATATAAAAAAGTTACAGGCGTAGATAAGGACGGCAAAGAAACATACAAAGAATGGGAAATAAAATCTGTTGGACGCGCCGGTGCGGATGAAGAAATTGGAGAGACTGTAAACAAGGATGCAGAAACCGAAGCGCGGCCGGTTATAGAAAGCATAAAAACCGCGCTTGGCGATAAGGTAAAAGACGTCCGGCTTTCGCGCAGATTGCGGGATTCGCCTTCGTGCATAGTAGCGGACGAAAATGACCCTTCGATGCAAATGTTAAATATGCTTAAAGCGATGGGGCAGACTGAAAACCTGCCTGAATTTAAGCCAATACTCGAAATAAACGGTGAACATCCCGTTGTAAAATCGCTTGCCGGTGTTACGGACAGCTCAAAAATTGAAGATACGGCGCAGGTGCTTTTGTGCCAGGCGCTGCTTGTTGAAGGCTTAAAACTCTCCGACCCTGCGGATTTTGTACACAGGCTTAACAGGCTTCTCTCCTAAAAATATCGTTTGTTGATTTTAGTTCAGCAATAAAAAGCGGGCGGGCGCTTTCGCGCCCGCCCGCTTAATTCCATTACGAACTGTTTGCCGGTGCTATGCCGGAACAGCCTTCTTTTCGATAAGCATCTGCGCCTTGATTTCTTCATACTGCCGTTTAACATCTTCCCAGGCCGCTTTTTGGTCTTTAAGACGTTCCACTCTGCAAGCGCAGTACTTGTATTCCGGCGTCTTGCTTATGGGGTCAAGGTTGCCAAGCGTTAGCTCATTACACGCGCCTATCCACCACTGGTAGGTCATGTATACCGCGCCTTTCTTGACGCGCCCGGTAATGTTTGCACGTGTAAGCACAGAACCGCGTGTGTTTGATACGCGGACAATTTCGCCGTGTTTTATGCCAAGCGCTTCGGCATCCCGCGGCGAAATTTGCAGCCAGCCCGGTTCATCTTCGAGGTTGCGAAG
>JAIRPU010000164.1 GCA_031256815.1 Spirochaetaceae bacterium | reverse complement strand
GGGGGCGGCAAACAAGGCCGCGCCATGCCAAGCAGGGCGCGGCCACATCCCACCGGCTGCACGCGCCACGCCGTAGGCGTGGCGCGTGGCCGAAACCGGCCGCCACACCGCATCTGGTTTACTCTAAATTCTTATCCTGCAATTTTTTAAAACTGGAAATTTCATCAACAAGAACTTTGTTTTCTTCTTTTAGCAGAAGAATATAATAATTCAAATCCGCAAGAACACAGCGCAGCTCTTTCGCTGTAGAACAAAATTCAGGATTTGCACATACATCAGATAACGCAATAAGTTTTTGCGCCAAAAGCGCCGCTTTGCTAACACAGGGCGCTTCCGAATCAATCTCTTTGATAAGCCGCATGGTGGCCGCTCCAATGTCAAAAAAACCGGAACGCCTCTTTTTAATTCCGCACGATATAACACCGTTATTATTTAAATTCATTTTTTACTCATTTTTACTCCACAAGATATACTATGTATATCTTGTGGATATTTGCTCTTTTGTCAATCTAAAAAGAAAATTAGTGTTTTACTAAACCCATAATGACAGAATATGACTTGCTTAAAATCATAAGCGAAAACATAAAATCACACCGCAAACAGCACGGTTGGACACAGGCATTCCTGGCCGAAGAAATTAGTGTATCCGTTCCGTTTTTAAGCGCCATAGAAACCGCTCACAAATGGCCTTCCCCCAAAACAATGATAAAACTGGCCGAAGCATTCAATATGAATACATACGAATTGCTAAAACCCCAAAACATCCTGCCCGATACAATGGACGCCGTTCTGGACAAGTTTACCGCAGAAATGATTCAGGAAGTAAACTCGACAATCAGACAGCTCCACAAAAATTATTTGAATCTTCAGATAAAAGAACATCCATAAAATAAAAAAGCGGGACGAACAACCGCCCCGCCTGCGCTCCTTCGCGCGGGCTCGAACCACGGACAAGCTGGTTAACAGCCAGCTGCTCTGCCAACTGAGCTACGAAGGAATATATTTATTTTTAACAAATTTTAAAAAATCTGTCAACTGCCCGGAGGGAGACTTGAACTCCCAAGCCCTTGCGAGCACTAGTACCTGAAACTAGCGTGTCTGCCAATTTCACCATCCGGGCATATAAACACATTATATCAATTAAAAAATAAAGTCTATGTCCTTGTCTGAAGTCCTGCAATGCGGTTTCGCATAGCGGTTAATACGCAGAAAAGGGAATAACTTCGGTTATTTCAACTCTAAACCTCGCCTGCGCCGCCCAGTTACCGGCAAAAATCCTGTAAATTGGAAACGCCGAAAGCGCTATTTTCCCATGCGCTATACGCGGCCGGTTACGTTCTTTTTCGGCCAGTGCGGCGCGTATCGCTTTTTTCATGGCGTCTTCCAGCGCGCTTTGTTTTATCATTTTTCGCTCTGTAATCCCCTCCGGGCCTTCAAGCGGCGAATATCCGCGCACAGCCCTCTCTTTTTTGTCTGCGGAATTCCATGTTCTCAATCTGAATTGCTGTTCAACAGAAAGATTAAAATCGCACCACAGGTAATAAACATTATCTCGTATCGAAGCACTGCTTATTTTTATGCGCGGGTCTTCGCTTTTTATGCTGCCAAGCGCGGTTAAAGTTAGTTTTTCTTTAAGTGAGCGCGCCCTCTCTCCAGGTTCATAATCAAATTCCCAGCCATATACCATTCCGGAAAAAGCATCAGCGCATTCTTCAAGCGCCCAAATTGCCGCAGTTTCCGCATCAATTACAGTTTTTTCGCCAAGCCGCACAAGATATACAGGCTCAAGGTCGACAGCCGCTTCACCTCTAAGCACTACTTCCTGCGAGCGCTGTGAGCTAAGTAAAAGCAATAAAAACGCCTTAAACACCAGCTTTAACCCCTTCCTCATAACTATATTGTCGGCAAAAAAAATTGAGTTTTCCTTATTTGTAAATGCCGCGCGTTTGCCGCGCGTTTGCCGTGCGTTTGCCGTGCGTTTGCCGTGCGTTTGCCGTGCGTTTGCCGCGCGTTTGCCGCGCGTTTGCTTGGCTCAATGCGGACGCTTGACACAGCACGTTTTAATGTTGCAATATTCAAATTATGGAAAGCCCGCTGGACTATGCGGTGCGCAAAAAGCGCAAGCTAAAAGAGCCGGAGGATTATCAGGTTGTTTTTCTCAATGATGATTGGACACCTATGGATTTTGTTGTTTCTGTCCTTATTGATATTTTTCATAAGAGCAATACAGAAGCTGAGGGTATTATGATGGCAATTCATAAACGGGGACGCGGCGTTGCCGGTATTTATCCGTTCGATATTGCAAAGACTAAAGCGGAACAAGTTCATGTGCTTGCCGGCGCAAACGGGCATCCTCTGTCCTGTATAGTCGAAAAGGCATTTTAATCTGTCTTTGTGGAGGAAGAAGTATGGGTATAAAAGTAAGCCGCCATGCGCAGTCAATTTTAAACGCCGCCTATACCGAAGCGCGTATTAGACGACACGAGTATCTTACGCCGGAGCATATTCTCTATGCGGCCCTGGCCTTTGATGAGGTAAAAGGGGTCTTAACCGCTTGCGGCGCTAATCTTAGCGTTATAAAAGACGGCGTAGAACACTTTTTTGAGAAAAAAGTTCCGCAAAACAGCCATGAACCCACACAAACTGTCGGTTTTACAAATGTGCTTGAACGGGCATTTATTCAATCGCGTTCAAGCCAGCGGGATACTATAGATGTTGCCGATATTCTTGTTTCACTTTTTGACCAGGAGCAGAATTTCTGCGGTTACTATCTTAGAAAGGCGGGAATTCAACGTATAGAACTGCTGCGTACGCTTGCACACGGCTATGACGGCGAAGATGAAAAATCTTATTCGTTTATTCGCAGTTACCCGCCCGGAGACGACAAACAGGCGGATGTAAAAGAAGAACCGGAGGAAGACGTTCGTTCCGGCAAACAGCGGAGGTCGGCGCTGGAGCGTTTTGCGGTGGAACTTGTAGCCCGCGCGCGCGAAGGCGGGCTTGACCCGGTAATAGGACGCGATACAGAACTTGAGCGTACAGTGCAGGTTCTCTGCCGGCGTATGAAAAACAACCCCGTTCATGTGGGGGATGCGGGCGTTGGAAAAACGGCAATTACAGAAGGGCTTGCCCAGCGAATTGCCGACGGAAAAGTGCCGCCCGCCATTGCCGGTTTTGCGCTGTATTCACTTGATATGGGAGCGCTTGTGGCCGGCACACGCTACCGCGGCGACTTTGAAGAGCGTATAAAAAAAGTTTTGGACGAAATTCTAAAAAAAGAAAAGGCGATTCTATTTGTAGATGAGATTCACACGCTTGTTGGCGCGGGCAGCGCTTCCGGCACGCTGGATGCATCGAATCTTTTAAAACCTGCGCTTACAACAGGTAAGTTACGCTGCATAGGTTCTACCACGCATGAGGAATACAATAAATTTTTTGATAAAGACAGGGCGCTTTCGCGGAGGTTTCAACGCATTGATATTGGAGAGCCAAGCGAAGAAGATACAAAAAAGATTCTTTTGGGGATTAAATCAAAATACGAAGATTACCATAAGGTGCGTTACACCGACGAAGCGATTGACGGTGCCGTCAGGCTTTCCGCGCAGTATATTGGAGAACGCCGGCTGCCGGACAAAGCAATAGATGTTATAGACGAAGCGGGCGCTTTTGCGCGTATAGCGGCCTGGCAGGAGGAATCGCTTGCCGCTGAAAAGCCGGATTTATTTACCGAAGATGAATTAAAACCTGTAGATTTTATCGAAATTAGCCTTCCCGCCATAGAAACGGTAGTTTCGCGTATTGCCAAAATACCGGAAAAATCTGTTGGCGAAACAGAACGGGATAAACTGCGCTATCTTGAAGACAAACTAAAAGCGCGTGTGTTTGGCCAGGATACCGCTTGCGAAGCCGTTGCCAAGGCGGTAAAACGCAGCCGCGCAGGATTCCGCGCGCCGGATAAACCCGTAGCAAATTTTCTTTTTGCAGGGCCTACAGGGGTTGGCAAAACAGAGCTTGCGCGCGGCCTTTCCGAATTGCTTGGCGTAAAATTGCACCGTTTTGATATGAGTGAGTATCAGGAAAAACACACAATTTCGCGGCTTATAGGTTCGCCTCCAGGCTATGTGGGCTATGAAGAAGGCGGGCTTTTAACCGATGCCGTACGAAAGCAGCCGCACTGTGTTGTGCTTATGGACGAAATAGAAAAGGCCCATGCAGACATTTACAATATTCTTTTGCAGATTATGGATTATGCGACGCTTACGGACAACAACGGGCGTAAAGCGGATTTTCGTAACGCAGTTATAATTATGACGAGCAACGCCGGCGCGCGCGACATAGGCAAAAGCCTGCTTGGGTTTGGAGACAGGGTAATTGAACATGGAAGCGCCGTAAAAGATGAAGTTCAGAAAATTTTTACGCCTGAATTTCGCAACAGGCTTGACGCGGTAGTCAGCTTTAATCATCTTTCCCAGGAAATTATGGTCTCCATCGTTGAAAAAGAACTTGAAATTTTTAAAAAACAGCTTGAAGAAAAGAAAGTCCGCTTAAATATAAGCGGCAATGCATTGGAACAACTTGCAAAAGACGGGTATTCAAAAGAATTTGGAGCGCGAAACGCAAGCCGTGTTATTGAAGATAAAATTAAGTCTTATTTTGTAGATGAAGTTCTATTTGGCGGATTAAGCAGCGGCGGTGTTTGCGATATTGACTGGAACGGCGAAAAATATACTTTTAACCTAAATTAAACACCGGCAAAGCGTCTTTGCGCCGGTTCAGTCTAAATAACGGCGCATATATTTCGCAGAGCGTCCAAAAGCGCTTCAACATCGCTTATGCTTGTACTCCACCCTGTTGAAAGCCGTATTGCTTCAAAAGCGGTTTTTGAATCTACACCCATGGCCTCCAGTACAGGCCGTTTTTTTTCTGCGCTGGAGCAGGCCGAGCCTGTTGAGGCCGCAAAACCGGCATCGTCTAACATACGGCAGAGCGTTTCGCCTGCAATACCTTTAAACGCCGCCTGCACAATATAAGGAGAAAAGCGCTTGTCCTCTGCACAGCGTTCCTGCGGCACAATTACGCAGCGTTCTATAGATAAAAGCCCTTTAAACAGCGCTTGCGCCGCAGCTTCGCCTGCGCAAGGGTCTTTTTCCGCTGTTTTTTTTAATGAATCTTCCAGGGCGGCGCAAAATTTGAGCGCTCCAAGCGGATTTTCGGTACCGCTGCGAATTCCGCGTTCCTGCCCTCCGCCTGAAACAAGCGGAATAAGCGGTTTTTTTAGATATAAAAGCCCAACTCCGCGCGGCCCGCCTGTTTTGTGGGCGCTGAATGAGGCTGAATCTACATCAAATTCTTTAAGCGAAAAAGGCGTTTTACCAGGAGATTGAACCATATCCGCATGAAAGTGCAAAGGCCGTTTTGCTGTATTGCGCGCGGAACGTACCAGCTCTTCAATTGGCGCAATCGCGCCTGTTTCATTGTTTACGTGCATAATCGTTATAAGAGCCGTTTCCGGGTGTTTTTTCAAACTTTTTTGCAATGTTTTAACGCAGGGCGCGCCATAGCTTTCCGTTGGAACCTGCGCGGTCTGTATGCCAAGTTTGTTTAAAACAGCGGCGTTTTCCCGTATTGAAGGATGTTCGGCCGCTCCAAAGAGCAAGCCGCGCGCCGCGCTGTTTTTTAGCGGCAACGAAAAAAGAACAATGGCGTTGGATTCGCTTGCCCCCGATGTCCAATAGAGCTGTTCCGGCTGAACATCGAGCAAATCCGCGGCGCGTTTACGGGCTTCCTCCAGCGCCGCTTTTGCGATTCTGCCTTCTTCATGCAGTGAAGAAGGATTGGCAAAAAACGCCTTTTCTTCAAAAGCATGAGCTATAAAGTCGTTTTGCCGCGTTTCCTGTTCTATATTGTCTGCTTTATACTGGTATGGCGCTGTTGCCGCCCAATCAAAATAATAACGCATTACCTGGAAGAAAACGCATGGTAGAGCTGAACCAGATCACGCGCTTCGCGTACATCGTGTACGCGGATAATATTTGCACCCTTGCCCAATGCCCATGCGTTAGACGCTATGGTGCCGGCAAGCCTGTCTGAAACCGGCTCGCCGGTAATATCGCCAATAAAACTTTTGCGCGAAAGCGCCATAAGGGAGTAGTAGCCAAGCGCCGCAATCGCGTCAAAATGGGCAATAAGGTCAAGATTATCCTCTGTTCTTTTACCAAAACCTATGCCCGGGTCAAGTATGATGCGCTGCGCCTCCACACCGGCATTTAACGCGCGCTTTGCCGCCGCCCCAAGATAATCGCAAACTTCGGCTACCACATAGTCGTAATAAGGCGCCTCTTGCATGGTGTCTGGAACACCCTTTTTATGCATTAGGATAAGAGCGGCCTGTTTTTCCGCGCAAAGAGGCGCTATTTCCGGAGAATCTTCCAAAGCGGAAATATCATTTATAATATCCGCGCCGGCGTTTAAAACACTGCGCGCTACTTCGATTTTTCTTGTATCTACAGAAACAGGCAGTTTGGATTTTTTGCGAAAGCCTTCTATAACCGGAATGAGCCTGCGCAGCTCTTCTTCGGCATTGATATAACGCGCCCCCGGACGGGTAGATTCAGCGCCAAAATCTATAATCGTTGCGCCGTCTTCTTCGGCGCGAAGCGCCCTGTCTATTGCTTCTTCTGCTGAACTGTTATGGCTTCCTTCATAAAATGAATCTTCCGTGCAGTTTATAACGGCCATTACCAGCGCGGGGCCTGAAAAATCAAGCTGCGCGCCGGATGGAAGACTGATTTTTTTTATTTTTGCCACGCGCAGCCGGACCTTTTATCTGTCGGTATAATAGCGTACATCATCCATGTTTGTATAAGACCATTGGCCTTCATGCAAAATGTAGGTGCCGCCGAGCTGCCCGTGAAGGTTGTAAAATTCCGCAAAACGGCCGCGAATACTATCCGCCTGAATATTTACGCTGCTTCCGATTGTAATTCTGCTTAAATCGTTGCCGCTAAACGCCTGATAGCCAATATAACGCACGGATTCCGGGAATGTAATTTCGCTTATTGAATTTCCGGAAAACGCGCCGTCTGCAATGTAAGTTATTGAATCTGGAATAAACACGCGCAGCAGTCTGTGTTGATAGAGCGCGCTGTTAGCTATCGATGTAATCTTGTAATTGCCAATATGAGTTGGGATTGAAATAAAACTGTACTGTCCGCGATACCCTACTATAGCCGCCGTACCGTCGTTATTTGGCTGTAAAACAAAAGTGCCTTCGTCTACAGGCGGGCCGCTTGGCGGCTGAGGCACGAGCTGTGCCGAAGGCGGCGTTACAGGGCCTATGTCGGTTGCGCGTACAACAACCTGTTTTGAGTTTGAAGCGGGCTTTCTTGAGTCAATTCCGCGTGAACTTTCCGGGTCGGGCTTTTCTGCGGCAGGTTTTACAGTCGGCCATTGTTCCAAAGCGCTAATGCGGATTGGTTTGTCATCATAAAAAACCGGTTCACATTCTTTTACAGAGACAACCGCGCTGGGAGGCGTTTGAACCTGTGTTTGAGAAGATTTTTCTACAAACACCATTTCGCGCATTTCGTTATCTTTTTTTTCTATAATAACTATTTCGCGTGGGTTGGAGGTTTCAACTTTTTTTGTGTAAGCCGGAACCTTTTCTATAATTCTTATATTGCCAACACGTTCAACCGGTTGAGTTGGCACAACAACAACAGTTTCTCTGCGTTTTACAGGCGCAACTTCAATAATTCTTGTTTTGTTTGAATGTAGTCTGTCAAGGCTTATATATTGATTGTTATCAAACGCTGCTTCGCCTATGGTACGGACGCTTGGCGGTATATATACATTCCGCAGCTGATTCCCAAAAAATGCCTGACGGCCAATAATTATAATGCCGTTTGGAATTTTTACATTAGTCAAAGAACGCAACATAAACGCCTGTTCGCCAATAGCTGTAACCGGAATACCGTCTATAATTGATGGAATAACAATATTCTTTTCTGTTCCAAAATAGCCTACAATTGTAATTCCGTTCACTCCGTCAATCATATTTGCGCGGACGGTGAAATCACGCACATTTTGGGCAAATACGGGCAAAGCAAGCGTCAGCGCCGCAAAAAGTCCAAAAAAACGTTTCTTCATAACAACCTCGTATAATATTTCTTTTTCCTGTTCATACCTGACAGGTTTATAATCATTATCGGCATATAATTATATTTTGCAATACCTTGTATTAAATAAACGGCAAAATTCGCTGTCTGCTTGAATTGCGCTGTTTAAAACGGTATTCTCCTGGTTATGGACGCTTCCCAAAGCAATATTTTTGCGCTTTTAAAAGAAGCCGCAGCGCGGCTTGCGCTTGCTTCGCGGCTGGAAAAAGACAGCGCATTACAAGCGGTTGCACGGGCTTTGGACAGCGCGCGGGAGGAAATTCTTGCCGCAAACCGCATTGATGTTAAAGCGGCGCGTAACGCCGGTGTAAAAGAAGCGCTTGTTGACAGGCTTGCGCTTGACGGCGCGCGAATGGACAGCATCATTGAGGGGGTAGAACAAATTGTCCGTCTGCCTGACCCAACGGGCATTGTGCGTTCCGGCTGGACGCTGCCCAACGGGCTTTTTATCCAGGAAATTACCGCGCCGCTTGGAGTTGCCGCAATAATTTATGAATCGCGCCCAAATGTTACTGCGGACGCATTCGCAATAGCCTACAAAGCGGGCTGCGCGATTTTACTCCGCGGTTCAAGCGCCGCGCTAAATTCAAACCGCGCGATAACGGCCGCAATAAAAACAGGTCTTGAAAGCGGCGGCGGTATTGCAAACGCGGTAGCGCTTGCCGGCTCCGGCCGCCGTGAAGAAATAAACGAAATTCTTAACGCGCGCGGTTTTATTGACGTTGTAATACCGCGCGGCGGGCGTGAACTTATCCGCTATGTTGTAGAAAACGCCCGTGTGCCTGTTATAGAAACAGGCGAAGGCAACTGCCATATATATGTTGCGCCGGATGCCGATATGGAAGCCGCCGCGCGGATTATTGAAAACGCAAAGCTGCAAAAACCGGGCGCCTGCAACGCCGTGGAAACTTTGCTTGTTCACAGCGGCGCGTTAGACAGGCTTATGCCGCTTGTGGGAGCGCGCCTTGCGGGCAAAGCCGAACTGCGCTGCGATGCGCGCGCCATGGCTTGTTTGAAAAACAGCTTTCCTGTAGACGCGCCGCGACTCACAGAAGGCAGCAACGCTGCAAACGCCGCCGCCGCAGGCAACACCGCCGCCGCAGGTAACACCGCCGCCGCAGGTAACACTGCCGCCGCAGGTAACACTGCCGCCACAGGCAACGCCGCCACCACAGGCAACGCCGCAGGTAACGCCGCCACCACAGGTAACGCCACCACAGGCAGCAACGCCGCCGCCGCTTCCCGCGCCGCCGCCGACTCAGGCCGCGCCGCTAACGCAGCGAATGAGAGACTGCAATTAAAAGAGGCGCAGGCGGAGGACTGGGAAACTGAATTTTTGGATTTTGTACTCGCAATAAAAACCGTAGATTCGCTTGAAGAGGCAATTTCGCATATAAACCGCTATGGCACACGCCACTCTGAAGCAATTTTGACAGAAAACATTAAAGATGCCGGACAGTTTTTTAAGCAGGTAGACGCCGCCTGTATTTACACAAACGCTTCTACACGCTGGACAGACGGCGGCGAGTTTGGTTTTGGCGCTGAACTTGGAATTAGCACGCAAAAGTTCCATGTTCGCGGACCAATGGGACTTTCGGCGCTTACCACAATAAAGTACCGGATTGACGGACAGGGGCAAATCCGTTGAGCGCCGCGCTTGCTTCGCGCCTGATTGCCGGCGCAAGAAAAATCGTTGTTAAAATAGGTTCCAACACGCTGGCAGACAGTAATGGTTCTATAAACACGGCATTTTTGAATGAATTTGCCGCCCAAACCGCGGCATTAACAGAACAGGGCAAACAGGTAGTTATAGTCTCTTCCGGCGCTCAAATTGCCGGACTTTGGACGCTGGGCAGCTGGGCGCGAAAAAAAGATATTCACTACAGGCAGGCGCTTTGCGCAGTCGGGCAGGTCGAACTTATGGCCGCATGGCGGCGCGCGCTTTCGGCGTATAACCTTAAAACAGGACAAATCCTTTTAACACGCGATGACTTTGGCGACCCCGTTCGCGCTTTAAATATGCGCAACACGCTTTTTACCCTTGTAGATGAGGGGATTATCCCTGTTATTAACGAAAATGATACTGTAGGCGTAGAAGAAATTAAAATTGGCGATAACGATAATCTTGCGGCGCTTTCGGCAATACTTTGGAGCGCAAACCTGCTTGTGCTTTTAAGCGATATAGATGGTGTTTACGATAAAAATCCAAAAGAACACCCCGGCGCAAAACTTATCTCCGAAGTTCATAATATCAATGAATTGAAACAAAAAATAAGCATAGGCAGCGCCAATGATTTTGGCACAGGCGGAATAGCCACAAAAATTGAAGCGGCGGAAAAAGTCTGCGCCTACGGAATTCCGGCTTTTTTGGCTCATGGCGGGCGTCCAAACGTGCTTCTTGCACTCGCTTCAGGAGAGCAGCCATGCACAGTGTTTGTTTAGGCTTTGCCAATTAAAAACCCGGTACTGGTTCTAAAACCTGCGCCGGCTGCACAGATGGCGCGTGGATTTACAATTTTTTGGAGTTGGTTTTTGACAAAAATTTTTCGTTGTCTATAATAAAACGCTCGTGAGTCCCTTCGCCTATTGTTCCGGCGCCGTCCCATGCGCGAACTTCAAACACAAGCCTTCTTCCGTCAATTTCTTTTAAAATTCCTTCCGCGCGGACACTGGCCCCAACCGGAGTAGCGCTTGTGTGTTTTATTTGCACCATAGTACCAACTGTAGAGCAGCCTTCGTTTAAATAAGGCGCTACCGCGCTTAAAGACGCCCGTTCCATTAACGCGACAAGCATGGGCGTAGAAAAAACAGGCAGCCCGCCGCTTCCAAGCGCCCTTGCCGTTAAATTTTCGCGCACTTCTTCAAGCGCTTCCGCTTTAAGTCCGGGAACAAGTTTTTCCATAATTTTATTTCCTTGCAATAAAAATGATTTATTAAAACGCCGTATCTTTTAAGCGTTTGAACGATAATAATAAAATAAATATTGTTGCGCAAGTCCGGGATAATCTTCAAAATATAAAAGAAAATCATTGCGCATTTTTACGGCGCTTGCGTCTCTGCCAAAAATGTCGTTATATATTTTTTTTACCCATGTATCAACGGGGAATACATCGAATCTGTGATACGCAAACAGCGCTATGCAGTCGGCGACTTTTGGCCCTATCCCGTTAAAAGACTGAAGTTTTTTTATCAATTCATTTGTTGGAAGAGCGTTTAATTCAGAAAGATCAACAGTTTTTGTTACAAGCTCCGCCGCCGTCAAAAGCCATGGCGCCCTGTAGCCTGCGCCTATTGCTTCATAAAATTTTACATCGCGTGCCGCCATAGATTCCGCATTTGGGAACGCGAAAAAATCATTTTTATTTTCACCCAATTCCGCGCAAAGCGCGTTTATAATTTTTTGTATTCGCTTAATATTATTGTTTGAGCTGATTATAAAACTTATAAGCGCTTCAAAATAATCCTGATTAAGAATCCTAAGGCCGCTGCCGTATTCAATTGCTTTTAATAACTGCCCGCTTTTGTTTTTTGCAAGTTCTCTGTTCATTTTTAAATATGAAGATTCAAGGTCAAAGTATTTAATAAAATAATCAGATTCATTTTGATTACATTCAATTACAACCTGTTTACCGGCGCTTTTAACCAGACAGCGCTTGTTTGAAGAAATAATATCAAGCCCTTCAGCAGATTCTTTTACGCGGAACATCTGACCTGAATAAGCTATTTTTTTTATGTCGAAAGGCTCGCTGCTGTCTATATAAATTGAATTTTCTTTTACCGTATACAATTTATTTTGAAATTATTTTGAAAGCGCTTTTGCCTTTTCAAACTCCGCTTCAATTTGAGCGGAAGGTTTTTTTGTAGCAAGACTTACAGCGAATATTACGATGCACGAAGTTAAAAACGCCGGCAAAAGTTCGTAAACGGTAAGCGGCATTATTCCATGATTCCTGCCAAAAACACTTATTACCTGTTTCCACAGCACCACCATAATTCCGCCGGAAATCATGCCGCAGGCAGCGCCGGCAAGCGTCGTCCGCTTCCAAAAAAGAGAAAACAGAATTAGCGGGCCAAAACTAGCGCCAAGCCCCGCCCATGCATAAGAAACTATTTTAAAAATTGAATCGCTGCCGGAAAGCGCAACAAAAAGCCCGAAAACAGTAACGGCAAACATTGTAGCGCGGGCTATCCACAGCACAGAGGTTTCGGAAATATCTTTTTTAAACGAATTTTTTACAAGGTCGTTTGCTATTGATGATGATGTTATAAGCATATATGAATCTGCCGAACTCATAGACGCCCCCAAAATGCCGGAAAGCACGAGCCCCGCTGCTAAAGGCGGAAAAAACTGTTTTGCCATTACCAAAAAAATCAGTTCGCTTTCCGCCGCGCTGCTAAATATTTCAGGCGACCATGCCCGGCCTACAAGCCCTATTCCGCAGGCGGCAAAAAGCGAAATAACGCACCAGCTAACAGCGATTATCCGTGCCTGCGAAAGCCGCGCCGGATTCTTTATTGCCATAAACCTTAACAGAACCTGCGGCATTCCAAAATATCCAAGCCCCCAGGCGGCGCAGGTTATAATATTTAAAAGTGAATTGGGCCGCCCAGCGCCAAAAATTCCGGCGTTTCCGGGAGTGGGCTGCGCAATTCCAAAAATATCCAAAAAGCGCGGGAACGAATTTAAATTTTCGCTTATTGCGGCAAACCCGCCCGCCGCATTTATTCCAAAAATAAACACAAGCACTATTGCCGCTATCATAAGCAGCCCCTGAACAAAGTCTGTCCAGCTCTCCCCTAAAAAGCCGCCCAAAAGAGTGTAAATAAACACCAGCAGCGAGCCGATTAAAATTATATGCTTTTCGTACTGCGGCGCGTTAAAAAGATAGTTAAAAAGCTTTCCAAACGTAACAAACTGCGCCGCTACATAAATCGAAAAGAATAAAATAATAAGAGCGGCAGATATAAAGAGCAGAATATGGCGTTTATCATGGAAACGATTGCTAAAAAAACTTGGCAGCGTCCATGAATTTCCGGCTGTTTCGCTGTATGTTCTAAGCCTTTTGGCAACAATTTTCCAGTTAAGCCAGGTGCCAAGCGCAAGTCCAACTGCCGTCCAAAACGCCTCGGCTCCCAGTCCGTAAAAATACGCCACGCCGGGAAGTCCAAGCAAAAGCCAGCCGGACATATCGGAGGCCTCGGCGCTTAATGCCGAAACCCATGGCCCCAGAGCGCGTTTGCCAAGAAAAAATGATTCGGCGTCTTTATTGCTTTGACGCATAAAAACAAGCGCTACGCCTATAATAAAAACAAAATATATTCCCATCCCTAAAAGAATCTTTAAAAGTTGAGCGTCCATTATAACTCCATGTTAAATTTTAATGCGTTAGCGGAATATTACGATTTCGGCGCGCCGGTTAAGATGCCAGTCGGCGCGTCTGGCGTAACTCGCCAAAGGTTCGGAAGCTCCCGCGCCGCGTACAACCATACGCCCTCTTGAAATGCCATAAAAATTCAAAAGCCGCGCTGCAGCTTCCGCCCTTTGTTCGCTTAAAGGCTGAAGCACACGGCGTATTTCGCGGCTTGTAGGACGCATTGGGTTTGTATATCCGGTTATTCGGACTTTAAGCGAAGGAAATTCTTTTAGTATATCTGAAAGTTCTTCCATGTTTTTTCTGTTGCTGGCCGTCAAATCACGCCGCAAACCGTCGAATGATGCGCCATTGCCAGGAAAGTATATTGTCCAGCGCGCGCCCAAAAAGTCCTGCGCACGGCGCGGCGGCGGCGGTGCAGGACGCGGCGGGGGCGGCGCCTGCCGCGGAGGTTCGGCGCTTTCGTAATTTTTATTTGAAACCGGTTGAGGCGGCGGATTGGGCGGAGTGTTTTGCCACATGGGAGCGGTTGTTACAGTTGTCTCCTGCTTTGCAAGCTGGGGAGCGGTTTTTACCGTACCGGGCGGTGGAACTTTGTCCGTGCCGCCGCGCAAAGAAATTGTTGGAAGTACAAAAACAACCGGGTCGCTTGTCTCTTTTATCCATAAACTACCGCGTTTTACATAAACACCCGCGCCGCCTGTGTTGTAGGTATTTACAAAATTCTGGTCAAGCCCGATTGAACCGAGCGCCACTCCGCTTTTTCGCACGGCAATTATTCCAATATCATTTTCTTCTGAACCCAATGCGTTAAAAAATACGCTCTCTATGCCGGAGCCAAGCAGAACTTCGCCAAGCTCCGGATTCCGCGCAAATGCGCCTACGCCTATGCGGGTAACCGAATCGGGCAGCGAAACCGCCTTTAACTTGTTCTCGGCAAATGCGGAATTGCCTATAGAAACAAGCCCCTCCGGCAGGCCCGGCACAGAAAGCGCACAGCCGGAAAACGCAGAATCGCCTATTGATAATAACGAATTGCCAAATTCAACCGCGCTAAGGTTGGAACAGCCGGAAAACGCATAATTTCCAATAACGCTGACCGTATCCGGTATTACAACACTGGTTAAAAGCTTATTGCCTGTAAAAGAATTGCTGCCTATTTCGTTTACTGTTTGACCGTAAATATTTGCCGGTATGACTATTTGCGAAAGTCTTCCTGTGTAACCTGTAATTGTCAGCATATTTTCAGACTTTTGTAAAACCTGAAAATCATCTTCACTCTGCGCCCACAACAAAACTGATGTTGTAACGCAAAACACCATAACCAAACAACGCTTCATGCCCGGCCTCCAAAATTTTGTCAATTATACCCGTGAACAAGCGCTCATTCAAGAGCGTGAATTGTTCTTTAAGGCGTCAATAAAAAATCATGCTAAAAATGCGGGAAGGATTCTGTTAAGCATTTACCGCAGTTGGCAATAAATGCTTAACTTAAATGAACTTTTACAGACTGTCCGAAAGTTTTGCCAATTCCCTGCTTGTTCTGCTTTGCCTGGGATTGCGGCTTTCGTTAAATTTGCGCGAATAGATTTCCGAAAAGTTTTTAAGACAGTTTTTTATTGCGGCGCGCGCCTTGCTGTTGGCAAGGTTCACTTCGAGTCCGGGGACTGTTAACTGCATACCAGGTTCAATTATATCCGGGTCGCTGTTAAGCTCAGGCAGTTTTGACGCAAGTATGATTACCGGAAAATAGTAGCCTTTATCCTGCCCCCATATTTTTTTTGCTATGGCGGAAAGCGTGTCGCCCCGCTGGACTGTGTATGACTTTGCGCTTCCGTCAATAATTAAGTCGTTCTGAGAAGAAGCCGAAGGGCTTTTTGAAGGACTCTTTGGCGCAACGGGCGCCGGTTTTGGTTTTTCGGCAGCAGGTTGAGACGCGCACGACATAATGCCCGGCAGCGATAGAGCTGCCAATAACACAATAATAAATTTTTTCATGGAATAGCCTCCTGAATATAAATTAATACATTTTACGGCTAAAGGCAAGCTGCCGCGAAGCGCAAAACCGTTAACGCCGGCTTTCGCTGGCCGCTGTTGGCATATCCCGCGAGGGTGTGCGCGCGCTACCACACGCCGAATGAAAAAAAGTACTTGACGGGGGGGGGGGGGTAAAGTAATCTTAAAGCAGGGTAAAAAAACCCCAAATAATTACCAAAATTCGAAGGAGAAATAAAAATGGTAAAAAAGGTTGTTTTAACAGCGGTGCTTGCACTGTCTGTTTCGAGCGGAGTCTTTGCGGACGATTGGACGGGCAGGTTGTTCAATATAAAGTCCGGGCCAACAACACAAAACGGCGTGTTGTTTGTTGACCTGGGGTATATATTCCAATACCTGGCCATGGGCGGTTTTGGTCTTGGCGCAGGCTGGGAACAAAAGATAAACAAGAACTGGACGTGGCTTATAAACGGTTCGTTTGGTTTGTATAGTCATGATTATGGCATTGCTAAATACGACGCGTTTGAGGTTGGCGGAGAAGTAAACGGGCGCTACTACTTCTTTGGAAGCGCGGTAGACAAGTTATTCTTTAACTTCGGGCTTGGTTTTACATACGCCAGTTGGACATATAAATTTGATGAGGACGGCCGGGATGATAAAACTTATGGCTGGGGAGCGCTTACAATTCCCCTCTATGTAGGCTGGAAGTTCATTATAGGGCCGGGTTTTGTGGCAGAACTTGACCTGGGCTATCGTGTGGGTGTTGGCTTGTTTAAGCCGAGTAGCATTTACGGTAGTGATAATCCCGGCTTCGGCGGATTGTTGTACGGCCTGCGTTTAGGCTGGGCATTCTAAAAAAAGGTTCCATGCTCTATGGCGGAATTATTCCGCCATAGTTTCAGCCTGCTTTCCATGTAAAAATTGGCAAACACAGGCAGGCTTTTACAAAAATCACTAAAAAGTTATAATCGGCTTATGGCAAGAGATAAAGGAGTTTATGCGCCTGGCGAGCTTGACCGCGTAAAACAGCGGCTTGGCCCTGTTGACGATAATGAAGCGCGCCGTATGCAAAAGATACTGGGCGGCGAAATTGGCAGCGAGCGTTTAAAAAGCGAAGCGGAAACGCGCACAGAAAGCGCCCCGCCCAAAAAACCGCGCCGTGTTGTAGATATACCGGTAGATGACGAAGCCGAAAAACGCAGGCAGCGCAGCGAAATGCCGCGGCGTATTCCGCAGGCAAGATTTTCGTATTTTGAACGTATAAAAATCGATTCATTTTGCGCGGAACCGCTCTTTGGAATTAAAACTCCAATGCAGTTATTTATTTCCAAAATTTCGTTTTTTAAAGCTCCGGCGGATTTGGTAAGCCAGCATTTTGTCCGGTATAATTTAAATGAATATTACAAACATATAGAAATTCTTGTTACAACCGTCCGGCTTGTGCTGCCAAAAGGAAATTCCGAAAGAACAAGTAAATTAAAAAAACTCTCTCATTCAGCATATCTTATTTTGGACACATTCAGGCAATGGAAAATAAATTTAATTTCGCAGGAAATAGCAAAACTGCAGTCGCGTCCGCGCACAGTTTATGTAGTTGACTTCCAGCCCATGCTGCGCGAAATTTACCGGCCGCTTTATCTTCTGGAAAACCTCTCTATAGAAACAGACATAGAAGGCGCGTTTAATACGCTTTATAAAGTTATGTTTCTTGAAGCGCCCACTCCGGAAACAGAGGCCGACCATAAAAAAATGTTTAACGCTATTGCCTCTTATAAATACATAAGCGAAAGTATACATCACCTGCTCTATCCGCTTTTAATGAAGAACCTTGCCGAAGAATGTATTGCTTACGAAGCTTTTTTTACCGAGTATGCAGAAAAATATCAGCGTTTTTTGGGGGTAACAGAAGGCGATAAAATCCGTTCTTCGATGAGGCCTGCATTGCAGGATTTTATAAACGAAGGCGAAGATTCTCCGGAGCAGGATAGCGTTAATCAGGGCGTTAATAACAATGAGATTCAGGATTTAATTGACAAATCTCCCGAAGAAAAAGAAAGGGAAGAAGAAGAGCAAAAAGCCAAAGTTGTGGAACAAAAAGCTTTTGAGCGCGGCGCAGCCGCCCTGGAAATGCTCTTTCCAAAAGCAGGCTGGCAGAGGCTTAACGAATATCCCGATTTTTATTCTTATTTTGCCGCCATACTAAGTTTTAAAAAAGGCTGCGAGCTTATCTCTCCTCTTGACCCTGTACAGCTGGCGCTTGTACTTGCCGCCGCTTTGGAAGAAATATTTGCCGGATTCCGCTCAATTAGATTCCGCGGTAAACTGGAACTGGAACTTAACAGCGTGCTTGATGAATGGCACGATACTTTTAACGAAGGTTTTTACAACGTATATTTAAAATACATAGAAGAGTTTGTAGGAGTTGCGCAGACTTCACGCGGCAATGTAAAAACAAATTATGCAATGGCCCTTATAAATAATATTCACTGGGCGCGGCGTTATTATTTTTTTCCGTTATATGAATACAAATCCGGTATGCCTCCCACTTTTCAACGAAAAGATATTCATTCCATGTTTGCAATTTCGCGCAGGCTGCGGAAGGTGCTTACCGATATTGCCGCCGATATTGAATCGTCAAACCGTCTTGGAGGCGCAAAGGCAAACGCTATATGCGACAGTATAGAAAATCCATGGGAACAGATAAGTTTTGAGGTTGCCAACCCTATTTCCAGGCGTATTGACTTGTTAATTCCAAAAGAGCAAAGAACAAATGTATGCCTTGTTTTCTTTACGATTGCGCTGGCAACTGTGCTGGACAATCACATGAACAGCCCTTACAGCATAGCCTATTCCGGCGAAAACAAGGAATTGTTCCGAAGCGTAAATAACGAAGGCCGCGAGCCAATACTTTGGGTTGATAAAAGAACCGATGTAGAATCAATATTTAAAGAATCGCTCGCACAAAGAAAAAAATGAGCATAAGAAAAACAAAATCCGGTTTTTTAGTCGCGCGGCCGGGAGACAATACGGACGAAATTATCGATTACATTATAAAAAGCGGATATGAACATGAATTTGTTTTTTCACCTTATTTTGAAAGCGGTTTTTTTGCGGATTTAATATATTCCGGTTTTTTAATAATGTCCGAAGGCATACCAAACGACAACCAGGAAAGAACAATTATCGTAATGCCAAAACATCATGAAGAACGCTCCGTGCTTTTTTTTAATAATCTTCATGTGGGACGCAGTATTCGAAGACTGCTGCCGCGTTACGAACTGCGGGCAGGAGATGATTTTTATAAACAGGTAAAAGGCTGCGTAAATATGCATGGACGCGGCTGGCTTACCGTTCCTTTAATCGAAACTATTTCTAAAATAAAACCGGAGCCGGAGCGTCCCGTTAAGCCTTTTGCGTTTGGACTTTACCGCGAAGGCGAGCTTGTGGCAGGCGAGTTTGGAGTAATTACAGGCGCTGTATATACGAGCTATTCAGGGTATCATAAAGAAAATTCATCGGGACGCGCACAGCTTGTGCTTACCGCGCTCTGGCTTGAACAAAATGGTTTTTCGTTTTGGGATTTGGGAATGCCGCTTGATTATAAATATACAATAGGCGCGGAAGATTTGGATTCAGAACGTTTTATTGAGATTTATCGCAAAGCGCGTACAAAATTTTCAAATAATTTTTTAAATCAATTTTGAAAGTTTAACCGGTTTTTAATTTTTCAAGCTCATTTCTTAGACGCAAAAAACTTTCCAGGCGGTCGCTGTGAATTGCGCCGCATTTTGCGGCTTCAAGAATAGCGCAGCCTTTTTCGCTTTCGTGCCTGCATGAAATTCCAAAAGCGCATTTACCGGCAAGCGGCGCTATTTCCGGCATAAAAAGCGGAACTTCTTCCGGCGTTATTCCCGCAGGAATAAACTGCCTTAGGCCGGGCGTATCAATAATTTGCAGCGTTTTATCTCCTGTTTTAAACCGCATAATTTCGGCCTGAACCGTAGTGTGCCTGCCGCGGTCGTATTTTTGGTTTAGAGCGCCGGTTTTTAGTTCGGCGCAGGGACAAAGAGCGTTTATTAAACTTGATTTTCCTACTCCGCTCTGCCCTGTAAAAACAGAAAGTTTGCCGGCGCATATATCGCGCAGCGCCGGAATATTTTCGCCGGTTTTTGCGCTTACCATAAGCACAGGATAGCCAAGCCGCTGGAAATCGCAAAGCCTTTCCTGAATATGCAAAAAAGATAAATCGCATTTGTTTACAATTATACAGGCCGGAACGGAAGCGGATTCTGCCTGCACAAGCACACGGTCAATAAAACGCGGGCGGAAAGGCGGCGAAGAGGGCGTTGTTACGCATATAACAAGCTCTATATTGGCCGCCAGAATTTGCGGAAGTTCGCCTTTGCTGTTAAAACGGGCAAATAAATTCCGTCTTGGTTCCATCGCGGTAATAAGAGCTGTTTTTTCGTTGTTTGAGCATAATTCAAACTGAACCAAATCTCCCGGGGCAAGCGGATTGTAAAAATCCAATTCCTGCTTTAAGACTTTGCCTTTAATTCTGCACTCATAAATTGAATTGCTGTCTTGAGATACCGCGCCCGCTTCGATTTGCTGGACGCAAAAAATGTTTTTTGAGCCTTTTAGTACAAGCCCTCTCATAGAAGGGCTGCCTTTAGTCCAAAAAGAGCCGCATAGCGTTCCCAGATTTCTTCAAGCGGCAAAGCGCCTGTAACAAACAATTTTTTTGTATTTGCCACGGCGGAGGGCAAACCCTGTCCTTTTGCATCCGCAACGAGAGGCGGCAAACTCTGCTCTGCGGAGGGCAGATTACGCTCTGCAGAGGGCAAACTGCGCGCGGCAGAGGGCAGACTACGCGCGGCGGAGGGCAGACTACGCGCGGCCATGCGGCAAACTCCTTCCAAAGAGTCGTATATTTTTATATCGGGCGCGCACAAAGCGCAAAATTCATTGCGTAAAAATAAAAAATGAGTGCAGCCAAGCACTATGCCGTCCACGCCCTTTGAGCGAAATTCGTCGATAATACTCCGCACCGCTTCCAGCCGTTCTTCTTCTTTGGAATCCAAAAAGCGTTTTTCTACAAACTCAACAAGTTCAGGCGCGGCGCGTTTGTAAAGCACGCAGGCAGAGCCGCAGGCGCGGCCGTAGGTATGGCCGCAGGCAGAGTCGTAGACATGGCCGCAAACTGTTTCGTCTGCAAGACGTGTTATATAATCATCTTTTACGGTGCGCTCTGTGCCAAGCACTCCTATAGCGCCGGTTTTGCTTGCCAACACAGCGGGACGCACCGCCGGCACTGTTCCAACAAAAATTAACGAAGGAAAATGCGCCCTAAGCCCGTCAAGCGCGGATATTGAAGCGGTATTGCAGGCAAGGACAATCAGCAAAGGGTTAATTTTTTCTATAATTTGTTCAACAAGGATGATAAGCCTGGCCGCAAGCGCTTCTTTTGTTTTGCTTCCATAAGGGAAGCCCTCTCTGTCGGCCACATAGCATAGCGGCGTAGCAGGGTTGTTTTTTGCAAAATACTCAAGATATGGCAGCCCGCCAACGCCGGAATCGAGAAATAGAACAGGCCGGCTCACAACTAATCTAACAAAGCCGCTTCAAGCGCGCTGTCTTTTGCCGGAATAGTTATAGAGGATGCAAGCCTGTTTTGCGCTTCCACAAGCTGCTCCGGAAGCGGCAGCGCGCCGGTTATGGGTTCTACAACATCTGAAAACTTTGCAGGATGCGCTGTTTCCAGCACAACAACATAAGCGCCGTTTAGTTTGCCTTGTTTTTCGAGCTGTTCAGCGGCAAACCAGCCAACCGCTCCATGAGGGTCAAGCGTGTATGCATACCGGTTATGCACTGTTTTAATTGTTAAACGGGTTTCTTCGTCTGTAACATAAAAGCTTTTTAGAATATGGCGCATTTCGGATAAAGGCCAGTGCGCCTGCATTCTTTCAAAATTGCTGGGAGCGCCAACATCCATGGCATTGGAAATGGTTGCCACAGAAGCGCAAGGCTTGTAGCTGCCCGATTCAAGATAATCTGGAAAAGTTTTGTTAATATTCGTAGCCGCAATGAATCCGCTTATTGGAGCGCCCATTTCGCGCGCATAAAGTCCGGCGGTAAGGTTGCCAAAGTTTCCTGAAGGAACACAAAACAAAAGCGCTTCGCCATTGCAGGCCGCCGCTTTGCCGGAAGCCGCGGCATAATAAACCGCCTGCGGTATGAGCCGCGAAATATTTATTGAATTTGCCGAAGACATATCCAAACAAGCGCAAATGCGCTTATTCGAAAAGGCCGACTTAACCATACGCTGACAATCGTCAAAACTGCCTTCTACCGCAATCGCACTGATGTTTTCCCCAAGTCCGGCAATTTGCTTTTCCTGCAGCGGCGAAATACGCCCTTTGGGATAAAGCACAGTCACCTTAATTCCTTCAACGCCATAAAAACCGCTTGCTACAGCCCCGCCGGTATCGCCTGATGTGGCAACAAGAATTGTAAGCGGTTTGGAGTCTCCGCGCCGCAAATACGAGAAAGTTCGCGCCATAAAACGCGCGCCAAAATCTTTAAATGCCGCTGTAGGCCCATGAAACAATTCAAGGATGCCGCGGCTGCCAACTTTTACTACCGGCGCTTCAAAATTAAAAGCGCCCTCAATAATTTCCATAAGCGCGTTATCAGGAATTTCGCCTTCTACAAACGGTTTTATTGTTTCAAAACCAATTTCTGAAAAAGACATTGACGAAATTGAGTTTTTAACGGCGCTGCGGTATTGAGGAATGGATATTGGAATAAAAAGCCCGCCGTCTTCAGCAAGACCGCGCAGCGCGGCATCCGCAAAACAGACGCTTTGCGCCGTAGAACGGGTGCTAATGTATCGCATTCTCATATTTTATAACTCAATTAAAAAATTAGTCTAGGCCGCCGCCACACCGCTTGGCGGCGGATGTGGCACAGCCGGCGAAACCGCGTTGCGGTTTGGCAGGCAGCCTCGCGGACTGTGTTATGCTTTGCACGCAAAGCATAACACAGCTCTCGCGCCCGCTGCGCGGGCGCGGCGTTGGATGTGGCACGACCGGCGAAACCGCAACGCGGTTTCGCCGGCTGCCGATAGAGCGTCGCTTCGCTGAGCCGCGCCCCACCGCAGGCGGGCGCGGTTGGAGATGTGGCCGCCGCTTCCACCAACGCCCCGCCCTACGCGAAGCGCAGGGCAACACGGCAGACGGCGCGCCACACCCACCGGCCGCCCCCGCTACCATTCACGCGGGCTGTATTCGCCGGACGGCGCTATGATGTTGAATGTGTCCCCGGCAGGTATTATCACAAAAAAACCGTTCTTTAAGGCAAACCGGTACGCGTTTTCATTTACCACCATTCCCGCTACCGCGCC
>JAIRPU010000071.1 GCA_031256815.1 Spirochaetaceae bacterium | reverse complement strand
CGGCGGCGGCGGCGCCGCCGTAATAATAGACGACAATTTCAGGTTTAACAGCGCCAAATACAGAATCACTGTTGGCAAAAGCGATGAAGACTCATTATTTGGCGATAACAGCTCTTATAAATACAAGGCCATTCGCGGAGGAAAGGGCGGCAACGCGGCGACTACCCCGGGGCCCGGCCTGCCCTCCAGCGACTCTTCCGGCACTGCGGCTACTACAAAAGTAAAAGGCGGCGCAGGCGGCGGCGCTTCTGTTTTTAACAGTTCTGTTGTTTCCTGGTCATCGGGCGGAACAGCCGCAAATGGCGACGGCGGCGCGCTAAGCGAAGGCTGGCAGGGGGGAGACGGGGCAACGCTCGCCGTTGCAGGCGGCGGCGGCGGCGGGCAAATCAGCACAGGCATTTCCGGCGATTCCGCGCCGCTGAGTAATCCGATTAGCGGTATGCAATACGGAGGCTATGGCGGACATGGCGGCAATGGCAAAAGCGCAACAATAACCGGCAAAATAGTATACTTTGGCGCAGGCGGCGGCGCAGGCGGCACAAAAGAAGCCGGCCATGGCGGAAGAAAAGGCGCGGAAGGCGAAAGCGGCTCAGGCGGCCGCAGTAATTTTGCAGCGAATATGGCAGGCAAAGACGGCGTTTCCGGCAGAATGTCGAATCCTGACGCGGGCGCAGGCGGCGGCGGCGGCGGCGGCGCAAGCGCTGGCGGCACGGCAAACGGCGGACAGGGCGGCAAAGGCATTGTTATTGTCCGCTTTCAATATCAACTGCCATAGAAGTTATTAAATGCGAAAAAGAGACAGGCTTAATCAGGCAAGTACCTTCCAAAAAAAAGGTAACTACAGAGGAGATTATATGTTTGTTGTTGTTGTTTTGCTTTATATTTTGTACCTGATAAGTTTTATATTTATTGCGAACAGGTTTATATATGCTTTAAAACTTTCTTCTCCTGCAAAATATTTTTGTTATGTAACAAGCGTTGTTCTAAGCGTTGTAAGCATACTTGCGTTTATAGGCCGGCGCAATGACCACGATTTTTTTACTTTTATTTCGCCGTTAAGTTTTGTTTTAATGGGCGCATGGGCAATAACAATTTCGTTTGCGGTTTTAAATGAAGTTATAAATCTTGCCGTTATTCCTTTTAAGATAAAAAATTTTAGATACTATTCCACGCTGATAACCGCCTGCGTATGCGCCGCAGCTTCGCTCTGGTCAATAATAAACTGCGCTTTTATCCAGCGCATAAAAGAGGTTTCCATTTCTGTTCCGTCTTTAAGCGTTCCCGAATTTAAAATTGTGCAGCTCTCTGACATTCATATTGGAGCCGGAACAAATATTGCGTCAATAAAAAAGACTTTTGAAACGGCAAGCGCTCAAAATCCGGATATCATTGTATTTACAGGCGATATTATAGATACAGACATACTAAAGAACGATGCCTATTTAAACTATGGTTTTAACAGCCTTAAGGCGCGTTACGGCATATTTGCCGTTACAGGCAACCACGACCACTATACAGGCGTTGAGATTTTTTATGAACTTATGCGCAGGTGCGGAATTACTGTTCTGCGCGATGACAGTATAGTACTGGAAAACATAATAAATATTTCCGGCATAAACGATGTTTCATTTAGAAGTGAAGAAATGATAACCATTGCGCTTTCAGACATCGACAAAAACTATCCTGTTTTATTTTTATCGCACCGTCCGGAAGCTTTTGATTTTGCCGCTAAAACCGCGGCAAATCTTGTGCAGCTATCCGGCCACACGCATGGCGGGCAGATACCGCCAATAGAAATAGCGCGCCGTTTTTTTATGAAGTATAATCTTGGCGTCTATCAATCCAACGACTCTGTAATGTTTGTAAGCTCCGGCGTCCGCTGGTGGGGGCCGCCAATGCGTTTTGGCAATTTTTGCGAAATTTCCGTTATAAATTTATTGGGCGGCAAAAATTAGTTTAGTGTTATATTACAGTCTTGTAATATAACATATTCCAATAATAAGAAAAGCGCGCAGCGATTCAGAACTTAACTTTGCCGCTATAGACAAAAGATTTTTGCCATACCAGCAAAACAGGCCAAGCTGTATATCAATGCGAAACGCATATTCTATAAGATCTGACTTTTTGCTCTGTTCGCCAAAAAACAAAAATGCAAACTCTTCCAGAATTTTTGCAAATTCGTTTAATGCCTTGTTGTAATCTTCAAGTTCAAACTCACGTATAAAGCGCTTTATACGGGCGGCAAGCTTTTCTTTAAGAATTTCATCGCCTTTTTCAACCCATGTTTTTGCTATTAAAAGCAAAGCGTTACGTTGAAACGCCTGCAAGAGCAGCTCCAAATCTTCACGCGAATAAAGGTTTTTTTTGTAATCGGCTTCGACTCCAAGCATTTTTGCATAAACACCAAACTCCTCTAAACCGGCTCCGTTACGCAAAATATCTGTGGTAACTGTTTTGTATTCCTGCGGCAGGAAATCTTCAATACGCATTTTTTTTTGCATTACCTGATTATTGATAAACCGTTTGGTTCTGTCAACCGCTCATTTTACAGCCGCCCCGGTAATTTTACATTTAGCCGCTTGGCGTAAGTTATAACAAAGAGCAGCCGCCTGGGTTATCTTGCCATGCGCTTTGCTTTTCGTTATTATAAGCGCCTATGAGTGTAGAAGTTTTTTTAAGTGATGACGAGGCGCGGCGGCAGATAATTGAAGTTGGGTGCAGAATGTTTACAAAAAACTTCGTTGCCGCAAACGACGGTAATATAAGCTGCCGTGTTGAGGACGGAATTTGGGCTACTCCAACCGGCGTATCAAAGGGCTTTATGCGCGAAAACGAGCTTGTAAAACTTGCTCCTGACGGCACTGTCCTGCACAAAGGACCTCTGGAAGTTTCTTCCGAAATAAAAATGCATCTGCGCGTATATAAAGAAAACAGCAAAGTTTTGGGTGTAACTCACGCGCACCCTCCTGTTTGCACGTCGTTTGCGATTGCCGGCATAAGCCTTGACAGGGCTATATATCCTGAAGCGCTGGTTAATCTTGGTATTGTCCCCTGTGTGCATTACGAAACGCCAGGTTCAAGCGGAATACCGGATTCAATTGCCCCGTACTGTAAAAATTATAATGCGCTGCTGCTTGCGAATCACGGCGCTTTAAGCTGGGGCAGGAGCCTAATGGAAGCGTATTACAGAATGGAATCAATGGAACACTACGCGCTTGTGCTTATGCTTACCGGCAATATTATTGGCCGCTCAAAACTTTTAAACGAAGAACAGGTTGCCGAGCTGCTTGAAATTCGCCAAAAACTCGGTATAAACTCAGGCGGTTCGCCAAATGTTTTTGCGCCAAAAAAAACTAACGCCGAAGATATAATTTGTTCAGAAGAAAGCGCGTACCAAACAGGCTTTGGCGGAACTTCGGTAGTGCGCCTTTTGAATTTGCTTGAACGCATTGTAGAACGCATGGAAGTTCCTAAAATAACCATTCAAAATTAAATGAATCTGCTGCAAGAGTGCCTTAAAAACGCAAAACATATTCATCTTGTTGGAATAAAAGGAACCGGCGTTTGCGCTCTTTGCGAGCTTTTGCTTGATGCCGGCGCTAAGCTTTCCGGCTCCGATATAAACGATGTTTTTTATACAGACGCGATTTTAAAATCTCTCAATATTCCGTATTACGAAAATTTTGACGAAGCGCATATTACAGACGATATAGCGCTTGTAATTTATTCGGCGGCGTTTTCGCCGCAAAGCAACGTTGAACTTGCCGCCGCCGCGCGGCTTGGAATTCCGCTGCTTTCGTATCCGCAGGCGCTCGGCTGTTATTCCGCGCTTTTTGACTCTTCGGGAATTGCCGGCGTACACGGCAAGACAACCACAACGGCGCTGGCCGGCGCTGTCGCAAGCGCGCTGGCGCTTCCGGCGCGTGTTCTTTCCGGCAGCGCGGTTAGCTCTTTTAACAACCACTGTACGCTTAATATAGGCGGGCGTTTTTTTATTGCCGAAACCTGCGAATACCGCCGACATTTTTTGGAATTCAATCCGCGCCGCATTGTGCTTACATCCGTAGAAAGCGACCATCAGGATTATTATCCCGACTATGTTTCTATCCGCAGCGCGTTTGTGGAGTATGCGGCAAAACTGCCCGCAGGCGGACAGTTAATTTATTGCGCGGACGACGCCGGCGCGGTGGAAACTGCAAAAATAGCGGCGGAAAATTTTCTTTTATATCAAAATTCCACGCCTGAAGACCGCGGAACCCTGCCCCCCTCCGGCGCTGGAAATAAAATAGATATTATAGATTATGGTTTTAACGCTAAATCCTTATGGCGGCTTGAATATGCGCGTGTTCAAAGCGGAATAATCGCGTTCAAACTTGCCGCATTCAAACGGGAATTTTTGCTTAAAATTCCCGGAATGCACAATGTGTTAAACGCGGCGGCGGCGCTTGCGTTAAATTATTCGCTTTATTTTTGTGATTCGGCGGCTCATTCTGAACAAGACGATGACCTCTTTGCCGAAAAAGCCGCTCTTGCGCTGGAAAATTTCCGTGGCAGCAAACGCCGTACCGAGCTTATAGGCGAAGCGCGCGGGGTGATTTTTATTGACGACTATGGGCATCATCCTACGGCGATAAAAGCTACGCTGCGCGGGCTAAAGCAGTTTTATCCAGACAGGACGCTCATTGTTAGCTTTATGCCGCATACCTACTCGCGAACGGCGGCGCTGCTTAACGAATTTGCCGGAGCCTGGCAGGACGCAGACGCGCTAATTCTGCATAAAATATACGCTTCGGCAAGAGAAACGCCGCTTGCCGGCATAGACGGCAGAACGCTTTATCTGGAAGTAAAAAAACAGCACAACAATGTGCTTTATATTGATGAGCCGCTTGACGCGCTTTGCGAAGCGCAAAAAATAGAAGCGGCGGCGCCGGCTGTTTTTTTAACGCTTGGCGCAGGCGACAACTGGAAACTTGGCCGCGCTCTTTACGAAAAATTGAAGACAGGTTAAAATAATTAAATAATAAAGTTTTACTCTTCTGTGGACGATAAAACAGTCTGCTGGTGACTGTAAACAGTCTGTGTGCTAAAGTAAATTCAAGGAGGAATCCGTGGAGATTATCAACGAGCAAAATAATTTTTTTTCATTGGTTCGCCAATTATTTGGCAATCATATTTTTTTAACAACAATAATTTCTTTTGCCAGTTCTCAAATTTTAAAATCAATCCTCTGCCTTTTTTCCGGGCGTAAAACAAATAAAGACGCGCTTGCGGCGCTTGTTTGGAGTACAGGCGGAATGCCTTCCAGTCATTCGGCGCTTGTTGCGTCAATGGCTGTTTCTACAGCGCTGTTTGAGGGTATAGGTTCTACAATTTTTGTTATAGCGTTGTTTTTGGCGTTTATTGTAATACGGGACGCGCTTGGCGTACGCCGCGCGGCTGGTATGCATGCAAAGGCGTTAAACGAGCTTGGCAGAAACACAAGCGCCAAATTTGGCTTTGAATGGCGTCTTGTAAAAGAGATTCAGGGTCATACGCCGCTTGAAGTTACAGCGGGCAGTATGCTGGGCATTGTTATTGCTGTAATAGTCTGGAGCATTGTAAAATAACAATGCCGAATGTAATTCATCTTGAGCTATACCGTCCATTTAATTATGTGCGCGGCGGCGGGATTAATCCGTTTGCCGTAAAAAGTGTTGAAGCTGAACTTCTCTTTAAGTTTGAGCTAAAAGACGGCGCTTTAGGAGCGCTTTTAGACTCCGGTTTTGAACTTTTTGACGGTGAAATTCATGATGAAATTGAACTTGCTGCCGGAAAGTATCTTTTTATACAGGAACGCGCGCTTCTTTCGCGGAACGAAATTTTAAATATGCTGGAAGGGATTATAGAACATTCAAAACGCGAGTCGCTTAAAATTGATTCATCATGCTATCTTCGTTATCTTTTTGAAGATAACAAAGCGGTAACCCAGCTGTTTTGCCGCCTGCCGGAGGCGTTAAATTGAACTACGAAGCACGAAGAGAAAAGTTATACAGCTGGATGAACGAAGAAGGAATTTCGCTTGTTGTTTTTGCGGATAACGAGGCTTCGCGCAACCCTTCGGTGCGCTATCTTTGCGGTCATCCAAACGATGCGCTTCTTGTGCTTTCCATTGATAAAAAGTCGCTTTTAATTCCATGGGATAACAACATGGCAGCCCTGTATGCCAAAGCGGATAATATTATCCCATACACCAAGTTTGACCTCGACCAGTTTGCCGCGGTAGAAGCGGCGGCGGCGTATTTTAAAACGCCATACGGTTCTAAAATTGAAATCCCCAATTCTACGTCGTATCCTAACTTTTTAAAGTATGTGGAGCGGCTTTCCGGTTTTGACGTGCTTTGCCGCAATGACGGCGCAGGAAGCAAAGTTGAGCAGATGCGTTCCATAAAAGACGAAATCGAAATTGATATATACCGTAAACTTTCCGTAAAAACCAACGAAATTATAGCGCTTTTGGAAGAAGCGGTACCGGCGGGCACTTTGAAGAGCGAAGCAGATGTGGCGCTTTTTATTGAAGTTGAATGCCGCAAACGCGGGTGCGACGGCGTTGGTTTTACGACGCTTGCCGCCGGGCCAGAACGCAGTTTTGGAATACACTGTTTTCCGGCATGGACAAGCGCAGCGTTTGGAACCAGGGGGCTTTCTATTTTGGATTTTGGCCTGGTTTATAATGGTTATACAAGCGATGTTACAATGACTTTTGCAAATTCACCATCGAAAGTTCAGCAAAAACAGCTTGAGCTTGTTGAAGACGCGGCGGAAACCGTGCTTTCCATGTTAAAAAAAGCTTTTTCGCCGCAAAACGAAGCGCCCATGCTGCTTGCCCGCGATACAGCAAGGGCTGTAGATTCTCTTTTTAAAAAAAGCGGCGTCTTTATGCCGCATGGTTTGGGACATGGAATAGGGCTTGAGCCGCACGAGGAACCGTTTTTGCGCCGCGCCGCGTCTAATACAAGGCAGCTTGAATGTGGAAATATTATAACTGTTGAGCCCGGCCTCTACGACCCTGTGCATGGCGGCTGCCGGCTGGAAAATGATGTGCTGCTTTCTGAACAGGGTGCCGAAGTATTAACAAAATCAAAAATTGTCCGCTGGTAATTATTCCGGCGGTTTAACCGGGCGGCCATTTTAGCTTTCGCCCGCCGAGTACGTGTATGTGCAAATGGTCTATGGTTTGCAGCCCGTCCGACTTGCAGTTTATAACAAAACGGCAGCCGCGTTCCCCCAAGCCCTGTTGAACGGCAAGCCGCTGTGCGCAGTCAAGCATTTTACCCAAAAGAGAGGCATCTTCAGCGTTACATTCCATAAGATTGGCAATGTGCTTTTTTGGAATAACAAGAAAATGCACCGGTGATTGAGGGTTTATATCGTGGAATGCGAAGAGTTCTTCGTCTTCATAAATTTTACGTGACGCAATTTTTCCCGCTGCTATATTACAAAAAAGGCAATCCATAGCCAAAGTCTACCGCGCTTTGCTATTTTGGTAAACCATTTTACACGCCATTTTACCCGAATTCCCGAAGCATTACATAGCAGGAAAGAGCGCCGTCTTCACCTTTTGCCGCTATGACTTTATGTATCAATCTAAAACCATAGCGCGTGTAAATTTTGATGTTTACCTCATCCTGAGTTCCAAGAAGACAGGGCAGTCCTGATTCATCAATTTGAGCAAGTTTATGGCGAATCAACGCGCCGGCCGTCCCCTGCCCCCAAACTTCGGGCGCGACAGCAATAGGGCCAAGCGACCAATGCGGTTTGGAATACGCTTTGGAAAACGCCTCAAAAAGAATTTCATGAAAACGCCGCCATTTTTCAAATATGCCGCTACATTCCCGCACCGCTTCTTCAAGGGCGGAATTTTCCCGCATTTTAGAATCGGGATGCGCCCAAAACGCGGCGCCGCTCATTGTTTCCATATTATACGCCGCATAAGCTTCATGGGTATCAAAACTGAACGCAATGCGGTGGCGAAAAACAAGGCGTAAAAATTGAGCGCGTTTCTCCGCATCCGGTTCCAGATAGCGGTAGAGCGCGGAGTTTTGAAAAGCCTTCGCCATTATTTCAATTACAGCGTCAATATCAGCCCGTTCAATCTTGCGAATATTTATTGACATCTTAGACCGCCTTCCGCCATATTTCCTCATCCGGCCCTTTGGGCGTAATTTTGTAGACATTTCCCGGGTCGCAGCAGAGGTGATAATGGCGTTTGATATGGTCAAAATCAGTATTTTCACCAAAAGCTGGAATTGCGTATAATTCACGCGCATAACGCCAAAGCGCCGGATAGTCCCGAATCCGCCGTTTATTGCAGCGGAATGCGTCATAATACGCGCAATCAAAGCGCGCAAGGGTAACGTAGAGCCGTACATCGCTGTCGGTAATTTTTTCGCCAAAAAGAAAGCGGCTTTTGGAAAGGCGCTGTTCCAGTTCGTCCAGCCGCTTGAACACGCCGGTATACGCCTCTTCATAAGCCGTTTGGCTTCTGGCAAATCCTGCGCGGTACACGCCGTTATTTACATCTTGAAAGATTATTTCGTTAAGCGCGTCAATCTGGACGCGAAGAGTTTCAGGATACAGGTCGGGCGCGTCCGGTTTGTGGAAGGGCTTCCAAACGGTTTCCCAATAGTTGCTTAAACGGTGGTAATCATTGTTCACTACCATTCCTGTAGTTATGTCAATGACTGCGGGCACGGTACAGCGTAGCGGCGCTTTTTCCGCGTTTTTATTGTAACCGGCTGCCATGGAAGCCGCGGATTCCGCCTTTTGATATGCTTCGTCAAGGAGGTGAATCCCAAGTACCGGGTCAACGCCGCCGGGGTCGAGCGTAAACGCCCAACTGCCCACATCCGGCCGGATTGGGTCTACCGTCCCAATGCTGATAATTGGTTTACCGTCCAGAACCCTGTCGAGTCCCAGAAGCGAAAGTACGATTGTCTGACGGTTTGCCCACGGGCATACCCGCGCCCAAACGAGGCGGTAACGCCCCGCTTCCACAGGCAAAAAACCGCCCGGGTCTTCGCCGCCGCCTGTATTGTTCCAAAAACGGTTTTTTTCGTTTGTTCCGAATGGAGTTGTAAACCGGTTTTTCTGCCGTACAAACGAACCGTCAGCGTTAATTTCGGGTTTTAAACGTTCTCCCTGCGCCATATTTTCTCCTTATTCATCCCAGATTGATAAATCCGGCCCAAGCGGTAAAAGTTGATACGGGTTGCGTTCAGGCGAACCCAAATGATAACCGCGTTTGATATGCTCAAAGTCTGTGCTTTCCTTAAACGCGGGAATGTGGTACAAATCTTTTGCATAACGCCAAAGGTTTGGAAAGTCGATAAGCCGGTTACGGTTGCATTTTTTCGCCGTGTGGTACGCAATATCAAAACGCGCCAGAGTTACATAAAGTCGAATATCGGTATCGGTAATTTTTTCGCCGAAAAGAAATTTTTTTCCAGCCAGCCGGTCTTCAAGTTTATCGAGTTCTTCAAAAACATCGTTATAAGCTTCATTGTAAGCCTCCTGAGTTTGCGCAAAACCGGCGCGGTATACGCCGTTGTTCAGTTTCAAAAAAATTTCCTTATTGAGCGCGTCAATCCGGGCGCGGAGAGTTTCAGGATACAGGTCTGGAGCGTCCGGTTTGTGAAAAGGCTTCCACACCGTTTCCCAATAGTTGCTTAAACGATGATAATCGTTATTCACTACCTTGCCGGTAGTTATATCAATGACGGCGGGAACGGTCGCCCTGCCCGCATAAAGCGGGTCTGCTTTAATATAAGCTTCAGACAAATAACGGATACCAAGCACCGGGTCAAGGCCGCCTGGGTCAAGGGAAAACTCCCAGCCCTGTTCAGTCCTTATGGGATTTACAATGCCGATACCGACAGCGGGCGTCTTTCCTTCGCTTAATCCCAGAAGCCGCAATGCGATAAGCTGGCGCTGCGCCCATGGACAGATTTTTGCCGCAATTAGCCTGTAGCGCCCCGTTTCCACAGGCAAAAATCCGCCCGGATCATCGTCATCAAATACATTATTCCAAAAACGAAGCGTTTCGCTGCTGCCGAAAGGCGTAGTGAATCTGTTTTTCTGCCGTACAAAAGCGCCGTTATCCGCGATTTCGTGCGCTTTTTCCGATGTGGCAACCATATTCCCTCCTAAAATCATTATATAACATACTCCGGACCCGAAAGCCGGTTCATTTTTGCGATAAATTCCCGCGCCCGCTCACTTTTGGGGTGATTAAACACTTCATCGGGCGGCCCATCCTCAACAATTTTTCCGCCGTCAATAAAGATAATCCTTGTTGCGATACTGCGCACAAAATTCATCTCGTGGGAAACAAGCAGCATGGTGAATCCCATATCGGCCGTCTTTTTTATCGTGTCCAGCACCTCTCCGGTAAGTTCCGGGTCAAGCGCCGAAGTCGGTTCATCAAAAAGCAGTATTTCAGGACGCATCGCAAGCGCGCGGGCAATGGCGACCCGCTGTTGCTGCCCTCCGGAAAGATGCTGAGGATAGTGATAAAGCCTGTCAGAGAGTCCAACCGCATCAAGCTGTTCACGGGCAATTATTTCCGCTTTCGATTTGGACATTTTTTGAACAATGATAAGCCCTTCCATAACATTTTGTAGCGCGGTTTTCCGTCTGAAAAGGTTAAATTGCTGAAAGACCATTTCGCTGCGGCGGCGCAGTTCCAGAATATCGCGCCGGTTCCCGCCGGTAAGTTCCATCGAAAAAGCGCCGATTTCGATATGCCCGCTTTCGGGTTTTTCAAGCAGATTTATACAGCGCAGGAGCGTTGATTTTCCCGTTCCAGAGGGGCCGATAATCCCCAATATTTCGCCCTTTTGTACGGTAAGAGAAATATCATTAAGTACGAGGTTTTGATGAAAGCGCTTGCTCAAATGCGCGATGTTAAGCATAACGCCTCCCCTTTGCCATGCGCCGCCACCGCCAGCGGCGTTTCTGGAATCCGCAGGCGTTTTTCCGCCCGGCGTACTATCTGTTCAACCGCAAAAGTAAGAATCCAATAGATAATCGCCACAGAACAATAGGATTCAAAAAAACGGTAATTATTTCCCGCAATAATTTTTGCCCGTGCGGTAAGCTCCACCACCGAACAAACAAACGCGAGTGATGTTTCTTTTAGCATAACAATCAGCGAATTGCCCAGAGAAGGAAGCGCCACTACAAAAGCCTCCGGCACTATAATACGCCTTAAAATTTGGAAGGCGCTCATTCCCAAAGACTGGGCGGCTTCTATCTGACGTTTGTCTACCGAAAGAATCGCCGCCCTAAGGGTTTCCGAACTGTACGCCGCCTGATTAAGCGACAAAGCTATCAGCACAAACACAATGGACGGCACATTATTTACGTTATAAGCGGTACCGTTGTAATAATTGAAATATTTTAGAGCCAGCGGAATACCAAAATAGGTTAGGTAGAGTTGGACGATTACCGGCGTTCCACGGGTTATTGAAACATATACCGCGCAAATTTGGCTGAGCGCCGGAATTTTATGTATTTTGACGAGCGCCACTCCCAGGCCTAAAACAAGCCCGCCCAGCATGGCGAGCAGGGTCAGGTACAACGTAACCGGCAGGCTCTCCAGCAAAACGGGTATCTGCGTGAATACCAGGCCAACGTCGAACAGATTAGCCATCGCCTGCGCCTACCTTGTTTCCGGCGAATAATCGCCGCCAAAATATTTTTCGCAGATGCGCTTCGACGTGCCATCGCTTATTACTTCGGCAAGCGCCTTGTTTATGTCCTCAACAAGTTTTTCGTTTCCTTTGCTCACGATAAAATAACTGTAGGGAGTCTGCATGACGTCTCCTGAAAGCGCTTCGCCCAATTCGATTCCTCTGAGCTTAAGCCCGAAATCGCGGACATAAAAATCAAACATCGGCTTGTCAATAAGATTGAAATCGTACTGACCGGCTTCCACCTGCTGGAGCGCGACCAAAATGTTCGCATCGCCGTAACTCTGTTTAACAAGCGCGGAGGGATTAGCTTTGTTGTAGTTTTCTATCGCTGTAGCCATATTGGTACCCACTGAATTGAGAGTCGTTTTACCGGCAAGGTCAGCCATGGTACGCACTTCATCGCCCCATGAACCGCCGCTAACGGCAACCGCGGCAATATAGCGGTTTTTGAACATAGGTTCGCTAAAAAGGTACTTCTGCTTGCGTTCCTCGTTTATTGCAAAATTATTGACTCCGATTTGATAGCGGTCTGCATCAAGCCCCGCGAAAATTGACGGAAAATCGGTAACTTCCAATACCAGTTTATATTGAGGCAGGCGCGCAAAGATCGCCTCAATAAGTTCTATGTTATGTCCAACCAGTTTGCCGTTTTCGTCCACGTAGGTGAATGGACGCGGAGAGCCGCCTGTAGCCGCGTTGACGATAATTACTGAAGCCGCTTCACCGGACTGTTGTTTTTTGCAATTTCCAAGCAATATTCCCGAAATTGCCAGGCCAAGGACGATAAATACCGCCGAAACTCCTGTTTTTTTCATATATAACTCCTTCCTTAAATTTTTACCCTCAAGGGTATTCTTTATTAAACATACGTATTTAGTATGATTTCTCCATACTGTAAATTTATTGGAAAATTATGTCAAGTGGCAGTTTGAAGTTGATATATTTGAATTTGCGTGTGGCGGCCGGCGGGCAATCGTGTTATTTCTGGAAGATTAAAAACCGGCCCTTGCGCATGGATTCGGCGTAAAGCCTGAAAACAGGGGGTAGAAAGCGGCGCCGCTTAAACAGCACTGCTCTCTACCCCCTGCCAATTTTTCTACGGCGGCACTTTTCGCAAAGCGGAAACTGTCAGACCCGTAGCAAATCCGCCGGATACGGCAGATTTGCGGCTACTTCAACGTAGGCCACTTGTTTTGCGCAAGGCCGGAAAAGTCCCAGATGTCCGAACTCCAGCCGAGGACGGTCGTCCAGGTGGCTTGTGTTCTTAAAGTTGCAAGCGATTTACCTGCGCCGGCTTTTGTGGTACCGGCGCTGTCAGAGCCTGTTTCGGAGTATGTTGTGCCTATGCCTATTAGCATCGCGCTGTTGACTACGTTATTGCTAAAAGAGAAGGTTGCAT
>JAIRPU010000167.1 GCA_031256815.1 Spirochaetaceae bacterium | reverse complement strand
GCGCACCGCGCTGGGGGCAGAAGATGTGCCCGGCCGCTTCGCCATGCGAAGCGGCCGGTGGGACGATAAGACCGGCGAAACCGCGTTGCGGTTTCGCCGGCTTCAGGCGGCGGCCGCCGCAGGCGGACTGCCCCCGCGGTCTGCGCGTCCGCGCAGGCAACAGCGCTTCGCGGCCGCCTGCGGCGGCAAACGCCGGCAGCCGGAAAAGCGCGGCGCGCTTTTCCGGCGTGTCCCCCTCTGCGCTTTGCGCAGAGGGGCGGCAAACGATGGCAGCGCCCTGCCAAGCAGGGCGCTGCCTTACACATCGGCCGCTGCGCACCGCAGGCGACGGCCGGCCGGCTAAACCGCGTTGCGGTTTAGCCGGCTTCAGGCGGAGGCCGCCTCGCGACGGCCGCCCTTGCGCGGACGCGCAGGCCGCGCGGCCTGAAAAGCGCGGCGCGCTTTTCAGGCGTGTCCCCCTCTGCGCTTTGCGCAGAGGGGGCGGCAAACAATGCAGCGCCCTGCCAAGCAGAGCGCTGCCTTACACATCGGCCGCCTCGCGCCGCAGGCGACGGCCGCCCTTGCGCGGACGCGCAGGGCGGGGTTGTAACGGCAAAGCGCTATCTTACGCAAAACGCGGGGGCAACCCCGCAGCCTCCATCCATCCAACCGCTGTTGCTTATATTTGAATTCTGATTGTCATAATTAGCCCCATTTGCACCAACAAGACAAAATCTGGAATTCCCGTTCTTGGAAGGAGATGCTAACCAATAAAAGCCGCCGGAGGATTTTGACCTTTTGCCGTTGCTGTCGTAATACGCAAAATACCCCTGGTTGCCGCGAGACTCGTAGCTGGTTGAATAATTGCCATTTTCAAACATTTCCAATTCTGTGGGCAGCCAGAGTTTGTCCTGTATGGTGTCCACATCTGTCGCGCCGCTTCCGCCATTGGCCACCCTGCGACTAATCGCCCACACCGCGCTGTCCGGCACTCCGGCGTTCTGCAACGCCGGCCAGTAATTGCCAATCAGGTATTTTCGTATTTCGCTTGCCGCATAACCGCCGGCGTTGGTATTGTTTGGATTAACGCGGCCGTTTCCAGGGTAGACCTCAAAATGAAATATAAGGTGCGTTTTTTTTGTTCCGTTGCCATTTTTGCCAAAGTAAGGGTTTATCGCCACCACCATAACACGCAGTTTGCCGCTTCCGGCATTCGTGTTGGTAACACTTACCGCGCCGCCGTTGCCGTTATATTCAGAAACATAAAGCGACTTTAAATTGACATAATCGCCCAATTTTATAACACCAAGCCCTCCAGGCGGATTTACAACTGAAGCACTCTGGTTTTTTGTATAGACGCTAATCCGGTTAAACGTGTTTGTAACATCCTGCGCAGTTATAGAACCAATCGCGTAACCAGGCCGTTTTACGCCCAGTTTTACCATAAGGTCCGGATTCGATTCCTGACCGGCCACAGGCCATTCGGGAAATTTGAATTGCGCGTAAAATTCTGCGTTGCATCCGGCGGCAAAGGCCAGTGCGGCAAACGCCAAAAAAAGCGGCGCATTTTTGAAGCGCCGCCCTGATTTTTGCGTTAAAGTTTTCAGATTAAATTTAAGACGCTTTAAAACCATAAGTATAAAATATCATAAAACAGGGCGGATTGCAAGAAAATTCAAAAACGCTTTGTAATAAATGGCGGCGCTTTTGGTTAAAACGTTATTTTACGCAAAAAGCGGGCGCAACACCGCCGGAAAAATTTGAATTCTGGTTGGCATGAATATCTCCGTTTAAGCCAACCAGACAAAATCTTTCGTTATTATATTTGGAAGGAGTCGCTAACCAATACCAATTGGGGATTTTCTTTCTTTCGGCATTGGTTTCGTAATATGCGAAATACCCCTGGTTGCCGCGAGACTCGTAGCTGGTTGAATAATTGCCATTTTCAAACATTTCCAATTCTGTGGGCAGCCATAGTTTGTCCTGTATGGTGTCCGCCCCTGTAACGCCGCTTCCGCCATTGGCCACCCTGCGACTAATCGCCCACACAACGCCGTCCGGCACGCCGGCATCTTTAAGCCCTTTCCAGTAATTGCCGCTTAGGTATATTCGCATTTCGCTTGCCGCATAGCCGCCGGCGTTGTTATCGACTTGATTAATGCGGCTATCCCCAGGGTAGCTTTTAAAGTGAAAGATTATATGCGGCGTTGCCATGCCGTTGCCATTTTTGCCAAAGTAAGGGTTTATCGCCACCACCATAACGCGCAGTTTTTCGCTTCCGGCATTCGTGTTGGTAACACTTACCGCGCCGCCATTGCCGTTATATTCAGAAACATAAAGCGACTTTAAATTGACATAATCGCCCAATCTTATAACGCCAAGCCCTCCAGGCGGATTTACAACTGAAGCGCTCTGGTTTTTTGTATAAACGCTAACCCGGTTAAACGTGTTTGTAACATCTTGCGCAGTTATAGAACCAATCGCGTAACCAGGCCGCTTTACACCCAGTTTTATCATAAGGTCCGGATTCGATTCCTGGCCGGACACAGGCCATTCGGGAAATTTGAATTGCGCGTAGAATTCCGCGTTGCATCCGGCGGCAAAGGCCAGTGCGGCAAACGCCAAAAAAAGCGGCGTGTTTTTTAAGCGCCGGTTTGTTTTTTGCGTAAAAATTTCCAGATTAAATTTAAGGCGCTTTAAAATCATAGGTATATTGTAGCATAAAACAGGGCGGTTTGCAAGAAAATTCAACACCGGCGGCAGTTTTACATTAGTGTATACTAAAAGATTGTAAAACAAAAAGATGGTGTTTGTTTTTAATTAATCTCGTAACATTCTATTGCACGGCGTTTTTTTAACGCTTTTTTTGTAATGGACGGCTCGACTTTTTCATTGGCTTCGGCACTTAGCAGCGCCTTTGTTTTATAACTTGCGCAGAGTTTTGCAAGCAGCTTTGAACGCGAAACCGCGCGGCCCGCCGCCATATATCCTGAAATTGCCGACCATGAAAAAACACACTCGCCATAATCAATGCCAAAATGCCATGTTCCGCTTTTTATTTTTTCTTTTGGCAGTGTTTTTATAAGTTTAACCGCTTTTTGCACGGCACTGCCTTCCCAGCCGCTTAGCGTTTCGCGGTAGGGCGGTAATTTTGCCTTCCAGATTGCAAGCCGCTCCAGAGGAGATGCAAACGCGGCAAGTACCATATCGCCGGAACAGCCTATTAACACAGCGCCAGAGGCGCAAAAAATCTCTTTTACCTCTGTTCTGAAACGTTCAATATTTGCTTTTGCTATGCGCGGCGCTTCGGTTGTTTCAGAAATAAAAATCGATTGGTTCCTGACGGCGACAATCGCGCTAAGCACAACATTCCCGTCCGCAGGCAGGGCTCTGTTCGCAAAGATAAGCCGGCGCAGGTTTTGAGCGGAAAGCACCGCGCCAAAACGATGTTTTATTTGCCTGGCCATTTTCCATCTTGCGGCAAGCGCGCATAACACAGAAACAAACGCCGCCTGAGCTGTGCAAAGCGAAGGAATAAGCGGGTCTATCCATAAACGCGACAGCAAAAAAGAATAACAAAAACCTCCAAAAACACAGAAACAAGCAATTAAACCAATAATAAACGAAGGAATAACCCGCAATTTCAGTATGATAACAGTTATAAAAAACGCGCAAAGCAAGGCGCTAATCACCGTATCGCGCAGGCCGGCATTTATAATTACCGATTCTGTTAGAATGGCGTTTGCAAGAAGCGCCGAATTTTGTACCGGATTGGAATCCAAATTTTTTCTGTCTACATTTCCCAAAATACAAAACGCATTGTTAAGCGCAGCCTTTAAAGTTTCGCGTATTGCCGCAAGTTCAATATAAACTTCCCGCGCAATATTAAATTTTTGCAGCTGCGCATCCCTAAGTGAGATTAACTTTGCCTTTCCTGGTTCGTCCGGTTTTTCTTCGTCAATTAATTTTTTAAATGCGTTTTCAATATTATCACGCGTTTCTTCGGTAAAAAAATTGCTCAAAGCAGCGTAATACGAAGCGCGGGCATCCAGCCAGCGGTTTTTTATCTCTTTTGAATCGAGAAGTTCTTCCTGCAAAAGCAGCGCTTTATCGAATAAAAAAGGCGGATATTTTTCCGCATCAATGCCGGAGTAAGCGGCAAGACTCATTTCCTGCGCGAGCAGCCTGTTCAAAGCGCGTTCAAGTTCATCGTAATCAAGAAAAGAAGAAAGCCCTATTGAACGGAATTCCGCGCTCTCTTTTGGTTTTTCAACTATAATTGCGCCTGTTTCGTCCAAAAACGGTTTTAGATTTTTAGTACCATAGCGCGTATTTTTTAGCGCCGTCCATGCGATGTGTTCCGAATTTGCCTTGTCCTGCTTAAAAGGGATAATGCGGCGCAAAACACCGTCTCTGTCTGTGGCAGCCTGCGAATAAGAGCCGGGGCGAATCCCGCTTGTCATTTTTGGCGCTTCTGCCGAATTTACCAGGCTAAGTCTTGTATCCTGCGGAAAATAAACAGCGCCAAAAACGTTAATTGTTTTTTCAAGCCGCCTTTCGCTTTCTTCTTCTGTTTGAAACGCTGCCTGTAAAAGCCTTTCCTTGCTCTGCTCCGTAAGAAGCAGAGTTTCGTTTACAAAACGGACGGCGTCCTGCGGCGCAATGGAGCCAAGCCTTATGCCGTCAAATAAATTTTTTATATTGCTGTTTACGGTTTTAAATTCTTCTTCAAAAAAATAACGCAGTTCAGATTCGCCTGCCTTTTCGCCGCCAAAACCGCCCAAAAGCGGCGTTAAAAACACAAGCGAAGAAGCGGACATTTCGGTTAAAGTAAGCACAAGTTTTGCGGCGACTGCCGGGGATACAACTCTTTCCGCGCTGTTTTCTCCGGTTTCTATAACAAGAATTTCGCGGGCTACAGGCGGGTTTTTGCGCATACTGCAAAGCGCGTCAAAAAGGCTGCCCAAAACAGGCCCGGCCATAAGCCGGCACATTAAAGCTAAAACACCCCCCGCTGCTGCGAGGGGTATAATAAAACGTCCTAAAACTACCTTTTTACTAAGATATAATGCCAATCTTATGGTAGAACTAAAGTTTCTCTGATGAGTCGCCTACCAAAGCGCCTGTATCTACATCAAGACATTTTACACGCAGTCTTCTTAAATCTCCAGGCCCGTCTATTCTGCCGGTTAGTACATAATCCGCTTCAACAAGAGAACCAAGATAGCGCAGCAAGAAGTCATTTTCGTAAGAAGGCACTCCTATTGAATTCTTGGCTCTGTAGGCATCAAATAAGCGTCTGTCGATTACAAGAAACTTTTTAGGCGAGTTTACCGCCAAAAAAGTAAGTTCTTCAAGAACAAAATTTGATTCGTGTATGTTATCGCCGTCAACATTTATAACCGCAATTTTACGGCCGCGTTTTCTTATAGGCTTTGTAGACTTATCAAACGCCGCTCTTACCGCGTTGTCTATTATTGTGGTTTCGCTTTCAACTTCGATGCCGGGCTCCACCGCAGGCGCAGCCCCCTGAGGCATTAACTGCGAAAAGTTATCGACAGCCGCAGGTTCTTCGTTTACAAGCACTATCGAAGTGTCGGTAACCGAAAAAACATGAACAGAATTATTTGCCGTAAACTGGGCAACTTCTGTACTGCGATAGTAATCGTCAAAGCCAACTCTAAGAGTATGGTATCCATTTTTTACTTTATAGTTCATGGTATTACCAACTTTAAGAGTGCCTATCGACTTACCGTCAAGATAAAGTCTTAAACGTATAAGCTGATTGCTGTCAACACGGCGTACGATTATTTCGGAACCCTTCGATTTAGAAGCGCCAAAAAGCGAAAAAGTACCATAAGGAAGCACCGCTAAAAACAAACACAAAAAAGCCGTTTTAACGGCACGATTTTTTTTAATCATAAAAAATCCCCTTTACAAAACGTCTATCTAAATATCGGCAAATATATAATCAACTTTAGCTGGCTTTGTAAATAGCGATTTTGCGGCCGCCGCCGCCGCAGGCCGGGCTTTGTTTGCCGCCGCCGAAGGCGGGCTTTGTTCGCCGCCGCCGCATGGCGGCTTTATCGGCAGCCCGGCCTGCGCATAAGCGCAGGCCGGGCAAACAATGGCCGCGCGCGCTTTCACCGGCTGCCCCGCTAAACCGCAACGCGGTTTCGTGGGTGTGCGGCCGCGGCCGCAGGGCGGGCTTTGTTTGCCGCCGCCGCCGCATGGCGGCTTTATCGGCAGCCCGGCCTGCGCATAAGCGCAGGCCGG
>JAIRPU010000145.1 GCA_031256815.1 Spirochaetaceae bacterium | reverse complement strand
CATTTTGCAGGTATGTGCTTCCAAATGTTACATATAGCATATATAATAAAACAAAAATAGTTTTAGAAACCAAAATTACAGGAGGAATCTATGATTTCATTTTTGATTGGAATTGCCGCGCTTGTTGTTGGTTACATTGTGTACGGCAAGATTTCGGAGAGGGTCTTTGGCATAAACAATAACGCCCAGACCCCTGCTGTGCGTATCAACGACGGCGTGGATTATGTGGTTATTCCCACATGGCGGGCGGTGCTGATTCAATTTTTGAACATTGCCGGTACCGGTCCGATTTTTGGCGCAATTGCCGGCGCGCTCTGGGGGCCGGCGGCTTTTGCGTGGATAGTATTCGGCTGTATTTTTGCCGGCGCTGTTCACGACTATTTTTGCGGTATGCTTTCGCTGCGCAACAACGGCACTACCATCGCGGAAATTGTCGGCAAGTATCTTGGAAACATTCCGCGTTACATTATGCGGGTGTTCTCCGTTGTGCTTCTAATCTTTGTGGGTGTTGTATTTGTTTACACACCGGCGCAGGTTTTGAACACTCTGATTGACCCGGATAATACAACAATATTTACAATCGCGCTTGTTGCAATAATGATTTATTATTGTCTTGCCACAATTTTACCAATCGACAAAATCATCGGTAAAATATATCCGGTGTTTGGCGCGGCGCTGCTTATAATGGGCGTAGGCATTACGTTAATGCTTTTTATAAAAGGCGAAGCCGCCAACATTCCCGAATTCTCATTCAGTAATATGCATCCAAAGGGAACTCAGCTCTTTCCATTCCTGTTTATTTCGATAGCCTGCGGAGCTGTGTCCGGTTTTCATGCTACGCAATCGCCGCTTATGGCGCGGTGTATTCGCACCGAAGGGGACGGCCGAAAGGTCTTCTACGGGGCGATGATTTTAGAGGGTGTTGTGGCGATGATTTGGGCTGCCGCGGCTATGGCGCATTTTGGCAATTTGGACGGGCTTGCGGCGGCGGGCTCGGCGGCTACGGTCGTTACAAAAGTTTCTATCGACTTAATGAGTGCTGTAGGCGGTGTTTTGGCTGTGCTTGGCGTGGTTGCCTGCCCGATAACATCCGGCGACACGGCATTCCGCAGCGCGCGCCTTGCAATAGCGGACGCCATAAAGTACGAACAAAAACCGTTAAAAAACCGTTTTGTAATTGCTATTCCGCTTTTTGTAATAGGGATAATCCTCGTTATGTGGTCGCAGAAAAGCGCAGCCAATTTTGGCGTAATCTGGCGTTATTTTGCATGGTCTAACCAGGCGCTGGCAACCATCGCGCTATGGGCGGAAAGCGCCTATCTTGCAAAAACCGGCAAAAAATACTGGATAACGCTAATTCCGGCTACATTTATGACGGTAGTTGTTACCAGCTACATCCTTACAGCAAAAGAAGGTTTTGGGCAGTGGCTTGGCGCTTATTACAGTCAGTGCGTAATCGCCGGTATTGTGGTTGCGGTAGCCCTGTTCGGTATTTTTATTCCTGCAATAGCGATAAAACAAAAGGGAACGCTTTCTGAATAATCAATAATTTGGCGCATTTTTGCCTGTTTTACACGGTAAAACAGGCAAAAACCGCGCTTTACGCTCCAATTTTTTGCGGCCTGTAAGCCTGCCCCGGCCTGCAAACCAACGGCGGGGTGTGGGGCAGGCTGCCGGCAGCCCACGGCCGGCAGAGCCCGCAAAAAATTCCGCTTCAATCGCTTGCGCTTGCCATTCCGCCGCGTTTTGCGTCTGTGCATGGCCGCCGCGCTAAAACAAAAATTAATTTTCCCAGAGCGTCCGGACTTCTTCCATGGAGCGCATCCAGTAATTTCCCGCTTCCTTTGGAGCTTCGCCGCGCAGTTTTGCAACTTCTTCAAACAATTTGGAGGCGGCTTTAAGCGTACGCAGGTTTATAACAGAAAAAACACGCAGCGGTTTTAGTTTGCCTTTTACTTCGATATTTGGCATTTCCTGTACAAGAATTCTGGTTTTTATTAAATTCCAGGTGTTTTCTGAAATTAGTATATCTGTATCAAAAACATCGTTTGCGCCTTCAAGACGGGCGGCCAAATTTACCGTATCGCCAATTACGGTGTACTCCATTCGTTTTTCACTTCCCATTTGACCGGCCACAACTTCGCCGGAATTAACTCCGCAGCCTATTTTTATTTTTGGCGCGTAACCCCAAAAACGCCGCTGCAGCTCATTGTTATAATCAACAAGCGTGGCGCGAATCATTAAAAGCGAGCATATACAGCGCAGCGCCGTTTTGTCCGGTTTTGCAGGGCCGCCTGCCGAACCCCAAACTGCCATAATTATAACCCCGCCCTGGGTTAAAAATTTATCTACTATGCCGCCTGTCGAAACAATGCAAGGCACCATTAGTTCCAGATATTCATTTATAAAAGATATTATTTGTCCGGCGCTCATGTGTGCCGAAAGCCCGTTAAAATCTCTTATTAAAATAAACGCCACTGTAATATTTTTATTTTGCCCTCCGCGGCGGAGTTTTCCGCGCCGCGCAAGCCGGACTATGGCTTTGTTTGTAAATTTTTCAAAATTCTCCAGCCCAAGCCCCATTCCAATAAAACTTTTCGTTAATTCGCCTATTTCGTCCCGTGTTTTTACTTTTAGATTAAGGTTATAATCGCCTTCTTCTATTCGTTTTGCCGCGCCTGTAAGCGCTATAAGCGGCCTGCTCATGGAAAACGCAAATATGCTTATTACTAAAATTGAAAACAAAAGAACGGCGGCGCTTATAAAAATATTTCTGCGGGTGGTCGCGGCAATATCCGCAAAAACATCCTCTTGTTTTATAATTGTTATTAAAAGCGAGTTTGTAAGGTTAAGCCATTTATACATTCCAAAATACTTGTTTCCGTCTTCATCGGTGTATACCGTTTGCGCCCCGTCTTCGGAAGAGGACTTCAGCGCGTTGGAGACAAAAGGAATGTTATAAAAATTTGCGCCTCCCAGCACAAGAACTTCATCAGGATGGGCAAGTACGGTTGCCGCGTCATTTAACAAAAAAGAGGTATTAATGCCCTGTACAAGAATTTTATTAATGCTGTCAGGCGAAATAAACACTGCCGCGGTATATTCAATTGTTTCATGATTTTTGGTTATGGAAACCGGAAGCAGCATAACAAGCTGCGCTATGCCTAAAAAAGGGGAGGCGTTTCTAAGCAGAGTTTCGCCGGAGCGGGACTGTTCAATTCCGGCGTTTTGAGTTTCAAGCCAGCTGTTCATGTTTTCTATGGAAACAAGCGCATTTTGCGGCATAATAAAACGGCGTTCTCCTTCGGCAGGCAGCAGCGCAATACCCGATATAGCGCTTTGATGCGCAAAAAAGAAATCGACAGGCGTCCATTGCGCCTGGTTTGTTCTTGTTTCAATAAGCGTAAGGTCGTTTAGAAATGACGAAACAGAATTGCGAATATTTTTTAGTTCGTTGCCTACCGATTCCGCTATGCGCCTGTTTATGCTAAAATTATTTGTTTCTGCGGTAAGCTGTACATCTTTGCTTATAAGTACCGAAATAAGCACCGTCATTGTTCCAAGCGATGCCGCAAGCAGCGCCGTTACAATAAAGACGAGCTTTAGCATTATTGGGTATTTAACTTTAAGGGGGCTTCCCATTTTTATTCCCATCTAAAAACAGGACATCCTCTAATGCTGCTCCACCGCCATGTACGCTGAAAATCCCATGCCAGCCCTCCGGTTGATACAGAATTTCTAAAAAAAATTTCGTTAACCTGGTCGCGGTCTATTGTCTGGCCGTTTATCGAAGAAGTGGAGGACTGCCATAGAGCTTCCGGGTTAACTATAAAACCTGATGCCGAATACACGTAATTACAAGAAGTTTTCGTTGGATTTACAGATCCAGCTATCATGCTAGCGACTGAACCTGGCTGGTCCCTAATGAAATCTATTCGCTTTGTAAGCACTATTGCTCTGTCTATATTAATAAATTGGTTATTGCGGCTACCGCCTAAAATTCCGCCAGTAACAAGCCCTATGGATTGGTTTATATTTTCGATAACGTTGACATTAATGTTACCGGCAAAAAAAACTTCTTCTATTGTTAAATTAATCCCACTCATGTCCATTGAGTCTACCGAGCCTAATATTCCACCTAAATATAACTTTAAATAGTTTGCATCTACTACATGGTTATAATTATAGTGAACTCCAATGTCAAACAGCGCGTAGCTTTTTTCTATATGCGTTATTAATTCCCAATATCCTACTCCCCAGTGGTTATTGTTAGCGTTGTAGTATGGGCCGTTACTGCCCACAAGTCCGCCTATGTGAACAAAAAGATCACCGGGTCCATTATATGAATAATTAAGTGTTATATAGATTGGCAGCTGTAACGAACAGGCGCTTATGGTTACATAAACAGATTCGTAGGTAAAAGCACCCACATAATCGCAGGCAATCAGCCCTACAAGGCCGCCCCAAAAAAAATCCGTCGTATCGCTTTTAATTATGTTAAGCGGCGTTGGGTTCTCTGTTTCTGCCCGTTTAACACTTATTTTTTCTATACGGCTTCTCTCCGCTATACCCGCCACAATCCCTGCATACTGGGTTCTCATTCCACCCAATTCCAACAATGTGCCGCTAAATTCAATGGTAAAATTTTTTATAAATGCGTCCTTTATTACCCCAAAAAGCCCCACAAACTGTATGTTTTCCACGTTAAAATCAACATTATGAATAGTGTGCCCGTTGCCGTCAAAAATGCCGGAAAAAGGAATGCGGTTACTGCAAAGCGGCGTTAATTTATTTGTAAGAAAAATATCATTTAAAAGTATATAGTTTTTATTCGGCAAAAAACGCGGGTCGTAACCAATGGATTTAAGGTCTGCTTCGTTTCTTATCGGTATATAAAGCGAAACTATATTCCAGCAGTAGCTGTTGCCGTTTGTAATAATGTCTTCCTGCGCCTGCCCAAAATAAACGGTGCGCGTAGCGCTGTCAAAAAACTCTACCCAAAATGTTATTGGAGTGCCAAGCGGCGCGGGAACTTCCGCTTCCCATGTTATATAATCAACATAGGGCGGAAGCGGTTTGTATACCACAACCGGCTCTACAGAAACAATCGGCTGCCCTTCGCGCGTAAATATATGAACAGCTTTAATATTGTAGCCAAGAGCAGCTATCTGGCTGTCGAATAGAACCAGGCCGGATATGCCGGTAGTTTCTACAACAGAACCAACAAACGAACACGCACTTAAAACCAGCGCCGCCGGAATACAAAACCACTTCATACTTCATAATATAAAATTTAAACTTATATTTCCAGTACTTTCGCTTTTTGTTTATTTCCATTTTTGCGCGCGCCGTGCCGGCAAATTTCTGTGCGCCGTGCCGGCAAATTTTCGCTTGCTTTGCCGGAAAAAACGGCCTTTAAACTGCGCCGAATGTTAGCCTAAGCAGGCAGGCGCGCAATCAGCTTCCGGCAAACATACCGGTAAACGCCGCGATTATTCGTTTTTCATCGCCTGCCAAAAGCGCGCGCAGGTGCAGAATCACCTGCCCTTCGCGGACTGCGGAAATAACCGGAATTTGCGCCGCTCGCAGCGCCGCGGCAAGGCTTTCCGCTCCGCGCGAAACAGAACGAACGCCAACTCCAAAACCAGCAAGTTCGTTTGCCGGAAATGCGCCGCCCCCAACCGCATCGCGGGTCTCTACAACAGAAAAAGAAAAATCCGCGCTCTGTCCGGCATTTGCGGCCGTTTCGCGGAGCAGGCGGCATAAATTTCGCGCCTTTTTTTGCAGGGCCATTGCGTCCTCTTCTATCATCCTTACAACCGGTATCTCCAGCTCTCTGCCGGAAAGGTAGAGCCGCAGCGTGGCTTCAAACGCGGCAAGCGTCATTTTATCAACGCGCAATGCCCGCAGCAGCTGATGCCCCCTCATCTTGTCTATCAACGTTTTTGAACCGGCAATTACCCCAATCTGCGGGCCGCCAAGCAGTTTGTCGCCGGAAAAAGTTACAATATCGCAGCCCGCTTCCAGACAGTCTTTAACGGAGTGTTCCCTGCCGGCAAAAGGAATTTTTAAACGGCATAGAAGCCCGCTTCCCAAATCTTCCATTAGCACAAGAGAGCGGGAAGCGGCAAGTTCCGCAAGCGCTTCGCGGCTTACCGATTTTACAAAGCCTTCTACTCTGTAGTTTGAAGGATGTACCTTTAGCAGTACCGCCGTGTTTTCCGTTATGGCAGCGCGGTAGTCGTCTATCCGCACAGAGTTTGTGCAGCCCACCGCAAGCATTTTTGCGCCGGAAAACGCAAGTATCTCTGGAATCCTAAATGAATCTCCTATTTCGACAAGCTCCCCGCAGGAAATTATAACCTCCCGTCCTGCGGCAACAGCCGACAGTGCCAAAAGCACGGCGGCAGCGTTGTTATTTACGGCAAGCGCCGCTTCCGCGCCGGTTATCTGGCATATAAGCCATTCAATATGGTCATTGCGCCGCCCGCGCCCGCCGGATTCCGGCGAATATTCCAGCGTGCTGTATGCCCCCGCTATAGCGCCCGCCGCGTTTAGCGCCTCTGCCGCAAGCGGGGCGCGTCCAAGGTTTGTATGAACAACAACGCCTGTAGCATTAACAACAGGCTTTAGCGTAGAAAACGCCCTTTTTTGCAGCGCGGTTTCGGCGCGGCGCAATGCAAGTTCTTCAACAGGCAGCTCCGGCACTACGCCGGCGCACAACTCGCGCCTTATTTCGTCAAGAACACAGGCAATTATTGTTTTTACCTGTTCCCTTCCCAGGGACGCATAAAATTCAAGCGCCCGGGGAGCGTTTAACAGCTCTTCCATTGCCGGAATTGAGCGTAATTTGGCGTTTAAACCTGAATCTATCATAATTTTATAAAACGCGCCCTTAATTATATAAAATGCTTTTATTCGCTATAAATATTTAAGTATTAAAGCCGCGATTTAAGATATTCTATCGCTTTTTCTATCATCTTTGCCAGCGGCAGCGGCTCCAGGCCGGCAAGAAAAAGATGTTCGTTTTGTAGTGGTAAAAGTATGCGTTCGGCGGGAGAAGCCAGAATTGCCTGGCTCATCCTGCCGGTAATTTCGCCCATCATGCTGTTTTCTATTATTATGCCAATGGGGCCCAAAATAAAGTTTGCGGTTTTGGCCATTTGCCGGATAGCATTTTCGCCCGACGCCCCGCGCGAAGCGCCGGCTTTTATCATGCGTTCTGTGGCAACAGCGTTAGTACCTATTGCAAGCAGTTCATAATCGCCTATACTGTCGCGCAGCCTGCCTACAAGCTGAACGCCTATCCCACCGCCAAGCCCGTCTATTACCAAAATACGGCGTCCGGCGCTTGCCTGATTAAAAGACCGCTGGGCGAATTTCTGTTCAACAGATTCGTCAATGCAAGCCGAAGTTTTTCCGTCCGTCATTTATTCAAGTTCGCTTCTTGTTTTTATTACTTTTGAAACAAGTCCGTAATTACGCGCTTCTTCCGCCGTCATCCAATAATCACGGTCGGTGTCTTTTTCAACCTGTTCAAACGACTTATTTGTCTCTCCGGCAATAAGTTTGTTTATTTTTTCGCGCAGCTTATCAAGCTCTCTTGCATGAATTTCTATATCAGTTGCCACACCGCGGATTCCGGAAAGCGGCTGGTGAATAAGAAAATGGCTGTTAGGCAGCGCTACGCGCTGTTCCGCAGGCGAGGCAAGCAGAATAATTGCCGCAGCACTCGCTACAAGCCCCATTCCAACCGTCCAAACAGGCGGTTTTATAAAACGAATCATATCAAAAATCGCAAAACCGGCGTCTACATCTCCGCCAGGCGAATCTATAAATACGCGCACAGGTTCTTCGCCCATGTTTTCCAGCAAAAGCAGCTGACGAACCGTCTTTTCGGCCAAATCTTTGTTTATTTCGCCGGAAAGCAGCACCGTTCGTGTTTTGAGCATACGCCCCGCAAGCGCGTCCGCCGAATTTTCTTTTGGGGAACAGTCGCAATCATCTTCGCCGTTCAATAAAAATATACTCATGATAAAAAAATATAACGTATTGCGGTTTTTCAAACAAGCCTTTTGCCTGCGCCGCAGCCACCGGCCGCGGCGCGGCTGGCCAGCCAGCCGCGCCGCCGTTTCGTGCCGCGCCGCCGTTTCGTGCCGCGCCGCTTCGCGGGCGCGCTTGGATACACGTCCTGCTAAACCGCGTACGGTTTAGCAGGCTGCCGGTTGAGGCGCGCTTTTGCGCGGTTTTGTCGCCAGCCTCGGCCTGTGCTTGCGCAGGCCGAGCGGGAGAGCCGTCCGGCCGGTGGCTGCCGCTTTGTGCCGCGCCGCCGATTTGTGCCGCGCCGCTTCGCGGGCGCGCTTGGAT
>JAIRPU010000128.1 GCA_031256815.1 Spirochaetaceae bacterium | reverse complement strand
GCCCCCTTTGAGCGCGACAAGCGCCGGGTAAGCGCTTTCCTGCGCGGCAAGCCGCGCCGCGCTCCGTATTCCATGCGGCAGGAAATATAAACCCGCCCCAAAGCCTATTGCCGCGGATTATTTAATAAATTCTCGTCTGTCCAAAACAGCGCCTCCTATAGAGTTTGAATATTTGTATTATAAGTTATTGCGGGCTAAAAGAACAATTACCTGCCTGCGCCGCTCCGCGCCGCTCCGCGGCGTATACGACCGGCCGGCCTGTTAAACCGCACGCGGCTTCGCAGGATTACGTTGGCGGCCGCAGGCGGCGGCGCGGGATATAACAGTAATACTATCTGCCTTGACAAAGCGAATCTATTATCATACCGTTAGTTATGCCTCAAGGCGCAGGTGTTTTTTCCGTTTTACCAGAGAATTTCTTTTCTCCCCTTGCGCGGGCAAACAAGGAACATTATGCAGCGCTTCTCGTCCTATACTACAGGCTATTTCGGGAAAACACAGCAGGGCTTGAACGGGAACTTGTAGTCCGTGAATTTCAGCATTATATTGCGTTGCACCGCGATAATCTTACCGAAGAAGGCGAGGATGAGGAAACGTATAATTTGCCGGAGCTTGTCTCCCAAAATAACGCTTTAAACTTTGAAAGTAAGGGGGCGGATATTCCAGCCGGCGCAAATGCGGAAAATGACAGGGCGCTGGCAAGCCGTTTTTTAAGGCGGCTTACCGGCGCGGGCTGGCTTGGTGAAGAAACCCTTGCCGATTTTACCAAAGTTATAAACATTACCGCCTGGGCGCGCCCTTTTCTTGAATCGCTTGTCCGTGTAAACGACGGGTTAAAGACTGAATACGAAAGCCATGTTGTAAATGTCTATTCATCGCTCTGCGGCGAAACCGTCAAAGAAAATGGGCATTTTATGGCGCTAAAGGCGCACGAAGAAGCGCGGGCGCTGGTAGATTCCCTAAAAGTTTTGTCTCAGAGCATTAAAGGCTTTTACGATAACCTTAATGCCGAAGCGGTGCGTTCGCAGGCGGCATCGGCACTGCACGAGCATTACGATGTGTATGCCGGCGAAGTACTGGATAAGGCATATAAGCGGCTAAAAACTTCGGATAATGTCAGCCGTTACAGGCAGAGTATTTTCAGGCAGATTACGGTGTTATTGGCTGATGAGGCATGGCTTGACGCAAGCGCCGCAAAATATCTGCGAATGCGGCAGACAAGCCGCGAGGAATGCCGTCAAAAACTTATCAATCTGCTGGAAGAAATACGGGACGACCTTAAAACAGTTGACCCGCTTGAAGATGAAATTGACCGCCGTAACGCGGCGTATTCACGTTCCAGCACCGAAATTATCAAGGCGTATATTGAACCGGACAGCACTGTCGCCGGAAAATTGGGGGTCTGCTCATAAAAGCCCTGTCCGGCGGCAATCCGGCGCTGCAAGAACAGATTGGACACGGAATTTTCCGCATGAGGTTTATTTCGCCTTCAACTTTGGCTTTCCGGCGCAGGCGGGACGAAGGGGAGTTTAACGCTGCGCCGCCACAGGCGGACATAGAAGCTCTGTCCCAAACAGAGGCGGACTTTCTTGAAAGTATGAAAAAGCGTATTTCTATAAAGCGCATCAATCTGTGGCTTGATGAACAGGGCGGAAAGGAACGGGCGCTTGTTTCTTCGGAGCTTGTTGGCGATGAAAATTCTTATATCCGTTTTGTGTATGCGCTGCTCTACGGCGACTCGCGTAAAAATTTTGGCTACCGGATTGAAGAAGACGAGGCGGCGTATTCGGTAAAAACAGCCGGTTATGCGGTACCCGATGTGCGTTTTAGAAGGGGTTTGTGTGAACCATGAACTTGAACCCCTAAGGCTTATAGAAAATCTTTCAAACGACGAGTTTGAAAGATTTAAGGCTTCGATTCGTATCTTTACTTCAAAAACATTTATTATCAGAGGCATAGAAAAAGAACGGGAACTCTACGACTTTACCATTAGAAACATCGCGCTTTTTGACGCATGGTTTTCCTGCATGGACGCTACGCTGGCACGTGACGAAAGCCTTGGCGTTATTGCCTTTCGCGGCTCCGGTAGTACACGCCTGCATTTTAACCGCGAAGAAATTTGCGCGGTACTAACTTTGCGGCTCCTATACGAGGATAAAAAACTGGAAGTCTCTCTAACGGCATTTCCGATTACTACCATAGGTGAATTTCAGCAGAGGTACAACGTTATGACCGGTACTGAAATTAAAAAAACGGCGCTTATCGCTGTATTGAGCCGCCTTTCTTCATGTAAACTCATTTCAATTGAAACAGCGGATTACGCCGACCCGGACGGGATTATCCAGCTCTATCCCAGTATTCCGCTTAGTATTGAACGCGGCGCTTTGGACGAAGCTGTCGCCTTTCTTCAAAAAAAAGAACCCGAAGATCCGGACTTGAACGTTTCCTTTGAAAGCGAAGAAATTGAAGGCGAAGAAATTGCGGAGTATTTGTAATGCTAACGCTGGAACGTCTGCGCCTTGTAAACTGGCATAATTTTGATAACGCCCTAATTGAAATAGGAAACCGCTGTCTGCTTGCCGGGGATAACGGTTCCGGCAAATCAACTGTAATAGACGCCATTCAGTATGTCCTTGCGGCAAATTTGCGTATGGCGCGCTTTAATTCGGCAGCGGAAGAACGCAAGGGCGGCGGCAGAGACCTGATTGGTTATGTGCGCTGCAAACTTGGCAGCGATGCCACAGACTACCGTCGCGGCGACACGGTAGCCCATGTAATGCTCGAATGGTCTGGCCCCGCACAAGGCGAAGGTTTTTCCTGCGGCGTGTGCATCGAAGCGTGGAAGGACAATCATTATACAGAACATTTTTGGGTTGGTTCAAATATTCCCATAGAAACGATAGAAGTAAAAAATGAAAACGGCGCGCCACTGCTGTTCCGTCAGTTTAAAAATAGCGCCGCCGGAAAAAATATCGACGTATATGAAGCAAAACGCCTTTATATCCGGGATATTACCAACCGGCTTGGTGTGTTTTCACGCCGGCAAGAGGTAAACCCATATCTCGATTCTCTTACCCGTTCAATAGGGTTTAAACCTCTTTCTTCCATTGACCAGTTTGTGTGCGATTATATTCTTGAAGAAAATCCGGTGGACATTCAGGCGATGAAGCAGAATCTTGAAAATTACAAGGAAGCAGACCGTCAGGCAAAAGCCGCCATCGCAAAAATCGGTGTATTAAAAAAGATATGTGCAAAAGCCGCCGAATGGCGTAATTATGACGGGCTTATTCTGAAGCAGGAATATTTAAAAATCAGAATTGAACAGGAAAACGAAAAACAAAAAAAAGAAGCTGCCGTCCGCCGGTTGAACGGAATTCAAAATCAAATTGAAGAAACAAGCCGGAAGATAGCCTTGCTCGCTCAAAAGCGGCTTGATATGGAACAGGAATTGCGCGCTGTTGACATAAGCCTTGCGGCAAATGACGCCCACAGGCTTTTTGAAGAAATTAGCGGACGCATTAAACGGAAAGAGCAAACTCTTGCCGAAGAAGAAAAAAAAGCCGGCAATTATGCGCAGCTAAAAGCCCAGTGCGAAGCGCTGCTGGATAGAAAACTCTCTGAAAATTTTGACGAAGAAGGCGATGCGCTTTCCTCTGATTTAAAAGAGTGTCAGGAAGCAAAATATAAGGCCAGGCAGCAAAAAGAGGAAGCCGGCAAAAAACTCAAAGACCTCCGCTCCGAACTTGCCGATTTGGAACGGGGCATACTCCGCTATCCTGATGCACCCAGACTGCTCAAAACAGAGCTGGAAAAATCAGGTATCGAGGCTTTCTTTTTGGCGGAAGTTGCGGAAATTACAGATTCAGACTGGGTTGACGCGGTGGAAGGCTGGTTAAATACGCGCCGTTTTGTGCTGCTGGTAAATCCCGCCGTTTTTCAAAAGGCGCTTGAGATATACAACAGCCTTCCACGCAGTGTGGCGGGGGCATTTATCCCAAATATCGAAAAAATGCGCTCTGCTCATGCGCAGCCCGGTTCGCTGGCGGAAATTGTCAAAGCGGAAGGTTATGCGCGTATCTATATTGATTATACACTTGGAAAGGTAGTACGGGCGGATATTGCAAGCCTTAAACAGTACGAGCAGGCGGTTACAAAAGAATGTATGACCTACACGAATCATACCGCCTCGCGGATAAAAGAAGAGGTTTATAGACGCCATTATCTGGGAAGACAGGCGCTGGAAGAACGGCGTCTCTTTCTGGCCGCGGAGATTCAAAAAACAGAGGCGGAATTCTCAAGCTTTGAAAAGTTGGAACGGGAGGCAGAGAACCGCGAGGATTGTCTTGACCGTGTTATGCGCCATCTTCCAAAACTGGAACTGCTGTTTCCTGCCATCGAAGCCTGCGCCGTTCTTGCCAATGAAATTGAAGAAGCAAAAAAAGAACTGGCCGGAATCGATACTCGGTCGTTTAGGGAACTTGAAAAGAAGCGTAATGAGTTTAGAGAACAACTGACCCTCTTAAACGGCGACAACGACCGTTTGCAGAACCAAAACGGCGCATTTCAGAATGAACTTTCCGTCTGGCGCAGAAATCTCGATACTTCTACCCTCAATCTGGAAGCAAAGGAAAGCGCCATTGCAGATTTTGGTCGCGAACATCCGCTTATGATAAGCGAATGTGAATCTTATGCGGAAGAAAAACTTGCGGCTAACAGCATTGCCGGCCTTACCGATACCTACGAATCTACCTTAAAGCACTTTAAAACCAGAACCGAATCGCTAAAAAAAGAATACGCAAAGTTGATAGCCGCTTACGAAATCGAATTTCATTATTTTTTGAATCAGGACCCGGCGGAAAATAATGAGGCGGAAAACCTGCTCAAACGGCTTGAAAGTTCCGAACTGCCGGAATATCGGGAAAAGATTGCAAGAGCCTACCATGATGCCGAACGGGAATTCCGTGAGCATTTTATTGCCCGTCTGAATGAACGCATTGAAGAAGCCCGCGATAGTTTTAAGGAAATAAACGAAATTTTGCGCACACTTAATTTTGGCAGAGACCAGTACTGGTTCCACCTTGAAGAACTTAGCGACAGAAAGGGGCAGATTGAAGTTATACGCCATGCGGCAAAAATTCCCGCTATGGACGACGGGCTTTTTAATCAGATTGAAGACCCGGCGGAGCGTAAAGCAGCAGAGGAACTTTTTAACCGGATTCTCAATTCTCCGCTGGATTCAAAAGACCTGCGGGATATATGCGATTACCGCACTTATTTTCATTACGACATAAAAATTAAAGAAACCGGTAATATTGATTCGGACGGTAATCCGGCTGTACTTTCCCTTTCCAAAGTATTAAAAGAAAAGTCCGGCGGCGAATCGCAGACCCCTTACTATGTGGCCATTGCCGCCAGTTTCTACCGTTTTTACCGTGCCCGCCCCGAAAGCACCGTGCGCCTGGTTATCTTTGACGAAGCGTTTAACCGCATGGATGACGAGCGAATCGGCAAAATACTTGTTTTCTACCGCGATCTAAACCTGCAGATTATCACTTCGGTTCCGCCTGAAAAAATCGAAGCTATTGGTCCATTTATGGACAGAATCAATATTATCAGCCGCTTTGGCAGCGCAGTAAAAATCCGCGACTGCCATAAAGATTTAAACGATATAGAAGCGCCGGTCGGGGACTAAGATGCCGGTTTGGGAAAACAGGATTACCAGCGCGTTTCTTGACCGGTTTGAGGGTAAAAACAATGAGATGCGCCTGCGTTCGGTTTCTATATTTCCTGACTTTGACGGCGCTTCTGCCGGTGAAAAAGAGTCTTACCTCGAAGCGGCGGAAGCCCTTGAACAAAAAAATCTGCTCATTCTGAACTGGGAAAAAAGGGGCAAAGGCGAACGGCTTAAAACTCTTGTCTGCCCGGATATAAAAAAACTTTTTGAAGCTGCCGGAAGAAAAAATCCGGTTCTTGAAGCCGGAGAAATCAGGGCATTTATAAAAGAAAAAATTTCTATGCCGGAAAAAGCCCGTTCGCATGAAAAAATGTTTTTATTCCTGGATTATCTTGCGGAAAATTTTAAGGCGGCGGACGCAAAACGCGGGATGGATTCTGCGGCAATATCAGACTTTATTTGCCTTGCGGAAAATTATTCTGACATACAAAAATTGAAAAACATAACTACCCGCGCGCTTTCAATACAACTCTATAACGATTCAAAACGCCTTGAATATCTGCTTGAATTTATATCTCCTTTTTTGTCCAGGGCGAAAAAAGAGGGGGTTCCCATACCGGACTTTTCGTTTTTGGAGCGCTCTTTTCCTGCGACGATGATATCGGGAAAACTCGTCTTTGAATTTGCGCCTGTTGAACTGGAATATTCGCCGCCTCTTTTAAATGAGCGCGGCATCATTCTGGGGCTTCCATTTCAAAGCGCCCTGGAAATTCAAAATATCAAAACAATAGAACCAAAAGAAAAACCCGCGGTTCTAACCATAGAAAACAAAGAAACTTTTTATGCGCTTGCATCCGGAGGAGGAGCCGGTTCTTCATTTGGAATTAACAATTACGACTGCTGTCTTTACTCAGGCGGCTATCCAAACCGTGCGGTAAGCGCGGTGATAAGATTACTTGCCTCTTCCGGCTTTTCTTTTTTTCACGCCGGCGACCTTGATGCGGACGGCATTCTTATTTTGCAGAACATCAAAGATATTGCGGAAAAACCGGTAAGTCCGCTGTGCATGGATGCCGCAACCTTTAATCGCTATCTGCTATGGTCTAAACCGGCCGGCAGTGCGTTGAGCAGGCTTGAGTCTATACGCGAAGAAACACGGGCAATTCCGGGCATAGCGGAATTGATTTGCCGGATAGAAGAAACCGGCCGCTGTGTTGAACAGGAAATTATTGACTATAGGCTGACTCAGGCAAGCGCCTGCTGAGCAGCAAACATCGCGCTGCTCCGCGCAGCTGTTACCAGGCGCGCGGCCTGCGAAACCGCACGCGGTTTCGCAGGCTTACGTTGCCGGCAGCCTGCGGCGGCGCGGAGTGTCTGCGACGGGGCCGCGGTAGACATACCGGCAAAAGCGCAACGCGCTTTTGCCGGCCGCAGGCGGCTTCGCGCAGCAGATTACAATCCTGCCAGAGCAGCGCCTATCGCGCCTGCATAAGCGCCGTTTTTCAGAGTCTGCACGCCAAGCCCCAGCGCGCGTGAAAGCGCGCGGGCAATTCCGGCGCTCTCCGCAAGGCCGCCTGAAAGACAGGCCGGTTCGTTTATTGGAAGCCGCGCCGCAAGCGCCGCGATGCGCGCGGCCATAGCGTCCGCTACGCCGCCTAAAATCGCCTCACGGGGGACGCCGCGGGCAATCATCGCAGTTATCTCAGATTCGGCAAAAACAACGCAAACGCTGTTCAAAGCGGCGCTTTTTTCAAAAGCGAGCAGTTCTTCCATTTTGCAGTTTCCAATTTCGCAGCGGCCGTCAGAATATGCGCCAGCCCCAAGACGGGCTGCAACCGCTTCCAAAAAACGCCCTGAACCGGCAGCGCATTTGTCGTTCATTTGGAATTCAAGAACTTTGCCTGCTTCAACTATTATAACCTTGCAGTCCTGCCCGCCTATGTCTACAAGCGTTCGTAAACCGCGGCAGAGGAATTCCGCGCCGGCGGCATGGGCGCTTATTTCGGTAATTGTTTTTTCGCAATTCGGCACACGCTCCCTTCCATAACCTGTTGCGGTTATAAAAGGATGCGGCGCGCTTTCCGGCATGGCAGAGTAGAGCGCATTAAGCGTTTTTGCGGCGCTTTCCTGAATGTTCCAGCCGGAAGGCGTTGTAAAAAGTTTTTCGATGTTAATTAGGCCGGCGCCATTTTCGGCCGCCGCCTTTCGCAGCAGCGCGCCTTTGCAAAAAGCAGAACCGCAGTCTATCCCCGCCGCGTAAGAACTCAACTTAAACTCCTGGCAGGCCGCATGGTTAATTGCGGAAACTATGCACAGGCGCGGGAATTCGCCCTCCGCGCGCTATAAACGCTTCGCTTGACGCCTTGTGAACCGGCATTACCGGAGCGCCGCCCAATAGCCCGCCAAACTCCACCCAGTCGCCGGCAATTTTCCCGGGTACAGGAATGAGCCTTACTGCTGTGGTTTTGTTATTTACCATTCCTATTGCCATTTCATCGGCGATTATTGCGGAAATTGCCGGCGCGCTTGTATCTCCGGGCAGGGCAATCATATCAAGCCCTACCGAACAAACAGAGGTCATTGCTTCCAGTTTATCTATGCAGATGCTCCCGTTGCGTACCGCGGCTATCATACCTTCGTCTTCAGAAACCGGTATAAATGCGCCTGAAAACCCGCCAACGCCTGTGGACGCCATTATGCCGCCTTTTTTTACCATATCGGTTAAAAGCGCAAGCGCTGCCGTTGAACCGTGCGTTCCAGCCGACTCAAGCCCCATCTCTTCGAGAATACGGGCAACCGAATCTCCGGCAGCGGGCGTTGGAGCAAGCGATAAATCGAGAATGCCAAATGGCACTCCAAGCCTTTTTGACGCTTCTTTTCCTACAAGATGCCCCATACGTGTTATTTTAAAAGCGGTCTTTTTTATTACTTCGGCAAGCTCGTCAAAGCTCATTCCTTCTGAATTTTCCAGCGCGGCTTTTATTACGCCGGGCCCGGATACGCCTACATTAAGGCAGGCTTCAGCCTCTCCAACGCCATGAAACGCTCCCGCCATAAAAGGGTTGTCTTCCGGCGCGTTGCAAAACACAACTAGTTTGGCACAGCCAATAGCGTCCCGTTCAGCGGTTTTTTTTGCGGTTTCTTTTATTATGCCCCCCATAAGCCGCACGGCGTCCATATTAATGCCGCTTTTTGTACTTGCCACATTTACTGACGAACAGACGCGCTCTGTTGACGCAAGCGCGTTTGGGATTGATTCAATAAGACGCGAATCGCTTTGCGTTAAGCCTTTTTGAACAAGCGCGGAAAATCCGCCCAAAAAATCTATGCCCAGTTCTTTGGCCGCTTCGTCCAGTGTTTTTGCGAATGGGGTATAATCGGTTTCGCCTGAAGATGCGGCAACAAGAGAAACAGGAGTTACGGCAACTCTCTTGTTAATAATGGGAATTCCGTATTCAAGTTCTATTTCGCGGCCAGTTTGAACAAGAGAGCCTGCCGTTCGTAATAATTTTTCTTTTATACGCCTGCGTGTTTCCGCGCCGGAAGCGCAGCAGCAGTCCAAAAGCGAAACGCCCATTGTTATTGCGCGAATATCAAGCTTGTATCGCAAAAACATATCTATTGTTTCTGTAATTTCTTTTGCGGTAAACAGCATATAATATCCTAAATCCGGTGCATGGCGGTAAACACTTTTTCGTGCAATATGCTTATGGAAACGCGCATATCTGTGCCTAAAACGTCTAAACTGTGTTTTAAATCTTCAAGCGGCAGCGTGCTTTGAGCAAGGTTTACCATCATCATCATAACAAATTTGCCGGATAGGACGGTTTGGCTTATATCTTCAATATTGATTCCGTGTTCCGCGAAAAACGCGCTTACTTTGGCAATTATTCCAACCTGGTCGCTGCCCACAACGGTAACAATCGCATTTTGCGCTTCATTTTTGCTGTAACTCATCGTTTTCCTCGTAATGAATATGATGTTCCTTAAAAAACAATTCCAGCACGGTTAAAAACAGTACTACTATCATTGGTCCCAAAATAAAACCGTTAAATTTAAAAAGCGCTATTCCGCCGATTATGGAAAAGAAAATTACCAAAGGGTGAAGCCTCAGCCTGTTTTGCAAAAAAAGCGGACGCAGAACATTATCCAGAAGCGAAATACATATAAGGCTTACAATCATAAACACAAGCCCTGTTCCAATATCGCCGGAAGCTATTTTAACAATCCCCAGTGGCAGCCATACAACCGCGCCGCCGGCGACTGGAATAAAAACACAAATAAATGTTAAGCATGCAAACAGCAGCGCCCCTTTTATGTTGAATATTACAAATATAACAAAAGCAAGCGCAGCCTGAATTAACGCTACAATTAAATATCCAAAAATAAGATTGCGCGTAATTTCCTTGAATTTGCCTGTTATTGCCGTAATATAACTTTGTTTAATTGGAACTATGCGTTTTATAAGGCGCGCAAGATAAATGCCGTCCAAAAAATAAAAGAACAAACAGAATACAACAAGAGATACGCTTATTATAAAAATACCTATATTGCGTAAAATTGAACCGCTCAAACTTATTACATTAAAGACCCCTGTTTCCAAAACAGAAATAATGCGGTTGTACAGTTCTTCAGGCGTAATATCGACTCCTGCACCTGTAACCGAGTTCAAAAAAGAAATAATCTGCTCGCAGAACTTCCAGATAAAAGACTGTTTTAATGCTTCTGAAGAAATATATGTATGTTCTCTTATAGAGCCGAAAACATCCATTAGTTCGATATAAACACGAAACAGCACAAAACCCAGCGGCACAAGCAGCACAAGCACCGTTCCAACGGCAAAAAGCGCCGCAATAAGGCGGCACAAAACACGGCCATACCTTTTGTTTACGTTAATGTTTTTTATAACACGGTGGTGCATAGGCTCCACAACTATAAACAGCAGCACAGACCAAAGCAGTACCGAGGCAAAAGGTGTAAAAAGCCTGCAAACAAGTACAAACAGTCCAATCAGAATTATGCCAAAGACCCAATTCTGTATCCTGCCGGAGCCGTAATTTTTAATCTGAGCTTCATGCATACGCGATTATACCACAGTTTTAACTTAATGTCTCACCTTACACAAGCGCTGTAAATTTTATTACTTAAAGCGTGTTGAGTTTTCAGACAGACATTCTTTCTTCATCCGGGATGGATATGCCTGTAATTTTTTCAAGCGCGGCAAGTGTTTCGGC
>JAIRPU010000115.1 GCA_031256815.1 Spirochaetaceae bacterium | reverse complement strand
ATATAAAAACATGGTATATTATAACAGGAGCAAGATGTGGTTAATAAAATTGGATGTGCAGTTTTTTTGCTTTTAACTTTATTGTTAAATGTTTCTTGTTTTCATTCGAGAACAACCGTTCAGTCAATTGCTGTAGAAGCGGGAATAAAAATAATTAATGGAAATGCAATAGTAAAAATAGACGGAAAAGTAACTGAAAATTTATATTCTACCAGTATATTTGATACTCGAATAAAAGATGAAAAATATTATGATAATCCGTTAATCAGTGAAGGAAGCATAACAAAAAATGAAATAAAACTTCTTAGAACCGGGGAAGAATATATGGTTTCGGTGTTGCCAACAGAAGTAGTTACATTAAATATAGTTTCATCTGACGGCAACGATGTTGACATAATTATATATCAACATGGACTGGAAAAAAAATATACTGTAAGTGGAAATAATAAATGGGGTTTTTTAATAGCATTTCAAAACAGATAAAAAATGAAGTGCGCACGCACTGCGTATAATCAAATTTTATGCGCAGCGGTAAAACAATCGGCGCGGATGTCTAATATCAGAAATAAAGAGAGCAATGCGAATTGAATCATACAGCTCTGAAGTTTTTTAATGAAAAACAACAGGGTTTGTATACAGGGTTAAAGCAGCCCGGACATGAGCGCGTGTCAAACAGCCCGAAGGCTATTTGACAGCGAATGCCGGGACGCAGCCGTTGACTGCGGTGCTGCCATTGTCGTTCCTTACGCCACTACCCGAAATGTTAATACCGCACCAGTTAGAAGTATCGTTTTTATATGGAGATGCAAGCCAATAGTATACTCCTTTGTTCCTGGTGTTCCCGTCTTTGTAATACGCTAACCTGCCCTGATTCGTGGCGGTTTCGTAACTGGTGCCATACGAGCTACCGCCGATCATCTCCCTCTCTGTAGGCAGCCAGAGCTTATCCTTAATGACATCCGCGTCTGTCGCGCCGCTTCCTTTGTTAGAGACCCTGCGGTCAACATCCCAAACCACGTCCTCCGGCACTCCGGCGGTCTTAAGCGCGGCCCAATAGTTGCCGGAAGCTGAGACGCCAGGTACCGGTGTGAGGTATTCACGTATTTCGCTTAAACTATAAACGTTAGGGCCGTTAGTGTTCATCATTCTGTTAGAGCCGGGAATGCCCTTGAAATGGAACACAATGTGCGGAGTTGTTGTGCCGTTATCATTTTTGTTGTAGTAGGGGTTTATGCCCACTACCATAAGCTTTAGTTTGTCGTTCCCCGTGTCCGTGTTTGTCAGGGTTATTGCCCCTCTGCCGTTGTATGAACTAACGTTAAGCGACCCTAGATTAACATAATCACCCAGTCTGATAGCGCCAAGCCCCACTGACGGGTTCACACTGGAGGCACTCTGCGTTTTTATGTAAGCGCTAACCCTGTTGAACACGCCGGTAACATCTTGCTTCGTTATCGCGGAAATCTGATAGCCTGAAGTTTTAACTCCAAACTTAACCATAAGGTCGGGATTAGTATCCCATGTCCACTGCGCGTAAAGCGTAACCGTGGCGCCGTCACTGCTTGGTTCTATGTCTACATTTGCCTGGTTGTCCGTGTAAGAAGTGCCGCCGCTTCCTGCGCTGGTAGTATGCCATTTAGAGAATTGGGCGGAAGGAACCGTCTCTACAAAGCTGTTGGCCGTAAGAGTATAAGGCTGCCCAAACGTTTTGCTCTCGGAAGCCATTGTGCCGGTTGCGTTCGCATCGTTCTTGTTATATTCAAGCGTATACGAAGGCGGATAAACCGTTATATTTTTTGAATCGGAAGCGCTTGAATCCACACTGGATACAGCTTTTAGCGATACAATCTTATCCGTCTTAACCGACACTTTGTTTGTCAAGTCGCAGTAGATATTCCCCGTGCCGGAAGCGGCGGCGGTTACGGTTGCGCTGTCAGAAACCGTCCAGTTTACCGCCTTGTTCTGCGCGTTTACATCCACCGTGTATCTTGCCGTCTTGCCTTTTGAGATACGCCAGTTCCCACCGGCCTCTGGCTTAACTGTTACAACAACAGGATTTACCGCAACCTGAAAAGAGGCCTTTACGTTTGCGTTTATTAGCGATTTAGCCGTTATTGTATATGGCGTTGTGGACGCTGAACCAGCCATGGCTGTTAGCTGTAACTGATTCTGATTCGAATAATCAAGCGAAAGCTTGGTTGTATCGTAAATCCACTCTATAGTACTGTAAATAGCCTCTGCTGGCGTAAAATTAAGCGAAAACGCGGGACTTATGTCTGTGGCTATTATGCTCGAAGGCGCGCCGCTTATCGTTATGCTTGTATGCTCTTCTTTAGACCCGTCAAAATCGATAATTTTGAACGCCGTTTCAGTGCTGTAAAAATCTCTTCCAAGCAGAGTTAATTTGGCTTTTACCTTGCCGTTTCCAACACTATTCGCCTTTAGCGTAACGGCCGGGCCGGTCGTGCTTAAAAATTCCGCTAAATTACTGCCGGAGGTAAAGCTCCACTCAAAATTTGGATTGTACGCGGCAAGCTCATTCGGCAAATATGTTGCGCTAATCTGTTTGTTTATGGGATTATTATTTGGTTTTAGCATTATATCGCCAATAGCGTTTATATTTACTGTTGGAATATCCACAACGGTTAAGCGGTAATCCACTTTGAACGCATCTTTTAAATCGCCAAACTCCACGCCGTCTGCGGGGAGAAGACTGACTCTTATGATAACATTGCCAACCTTCCCTTTTGGAGTAATCGTTCCGGTTTTGGAATTGCCGGAAACAGTGGCAATACTCTCGTCTGACGAAGTCCATTCAACGCCGCTAATAAGCGGAATAACATCGTCGTAAACATCAACAGGCAGCGCAAAAGAAGTTATTTCATCTTTAAATTTAATATCTTCATATTTTTGAAGACTAATTATGTTGATACTTTCGATCGGATCATTAATGTACCTCTTGCCATGCAATTCACAGGCGCTGAATCCAGCCGCGGCCAATGCGGCAAGCGATGCGAATAGGGCAGTTTTTAAACTAGCCATATCAATATTCCTCCGCATTTGACGGAAAGGGGGTAAATTTGTTTAGCATAAAAACTCCTCAACAAGGCAATTTTGCCGCCGGTTTTAAACACAGGCAAACATATTTTAACACGCCTTTTGTTTATAACATAACACAGTACGCAGAAAAAGTCAAATAATTTTTGCGCGCTTTTCAACAGTAATGTGTGCCGCCGCAGGCGGCCTGCGCACGCAGCCTGCGCACGCAGGCCGTGTACTTCCGCGCTTCGCGCCGCCTGCGGCGGCCGTCTCGCCGGGGCCTTCT
>JAIRPU010000083.1 GCA_031256815.1 Spirochaetaceae bacterium | reverse complement strand
CTGCCTGCGCATCTGCGCAGGCAGGGGCAACCGCCGCTTTCCCCACCCCCCACGCCGGTTCATCATTTTTCTCTAATTTGGAATTGCCGCGCTCTTTTCGGTAACATTTTTCATGAGGCAATACGACGCCTGTTCAGAGTTCGCGCTTTTTCGTAAAATGCAAATATGGGAATGAACGAAACGCCTTCTTCAGAACGAACGCACATAGGCTTTTTCGGGCGGCGAAACGCAGGTAAATCGAGCCTTGTAAACGCCGTAACCGGCCAGGATCTTGTTATTGTTTCGGATGTAAAAGGCACCACTACCGACCCTGTTCAAAAGGCGATGGAACTTTTACCGCTTGGGCCTGTATTGATAATTGACACTCCCGGAATCGATGACGAAGGCGAACTGGGAATGTTGCGCGTGCGCAAGGCAAGGCAGGTGTTAAATAAAACAGATGTGGCAGTTCTTGTTATTGACGCGCAGGAAGGAAAAAAAACCTGCGATGAACAGCTGATAAAACTGTTTGAAGAAAAAAAAGTCCCGTATATCATAACGTGGAATAAATGCGATTTAACCGGTACAACGCAAAATCAGACGAGAGAAAAATATGAAGTTTACGTCAGCGCCCGTCAAAAGATTAATATAGACACTCTAAAAGAAAAAATTGCCGCAAGCGTAAAAAGTGAAGAATCCAATGCCAGAATTGTTGGAGACCTGCTTAAAGGCGGAGACTTTGTTGTACTTGTTGTGCCTATAGACAAGGCAGCTCCAAAAGGCAGGCTTATACTTCCGCAGCAGCAAACAATCCGCGATATTCTGGAAGCCGATGCGGCGGCAATAGTCGTTAAAGAGTATGAGCTGCGGGAAACCCTTTCTGCGCTTGGCAAAAAACCGGCGCTTGTTATAACGGACAGCCAAGTGTTCGCAAAAGTAAGCGCGGATACTCCGGCAGATATTCCGCTTACTTCATTTTCAATTTTATTTGCGCGATACAAAGGTTTTTTGCGGCAGGCCGTTCACGGCGCAAAAACAATAGATTCTCTTGAAGATGGGGACTGTGTTTTAATTTGCGAAGGCTGCACTCATCACAGGCAATGCGATGACATTGGCACTGTAAAACTTCCGCGCTGGATACGCAATTATACGGCGCGTAAAATTGAATTTGAATTTGTTTCCGGCGTTGAATTTCCGGATGAGCTTTCGCGTTATAAACTTGTGCTGCATTGCGGCGGCTGTATGCTTAACGAACGCGAAATGCGTTACCGCGAAAAATGTGCCGCCGACCAGGATACGCCGTTTACAAATTATGGTACTGCAATAGCGTTTATGCAGGGCATACTACCGCGCTGTGTTTCCATATTTCCGGGCCTTATATGAACCGTGTCCGCGGTTTTGCGCTTTTTATTTTTATATTTTTGGCCGCGCTTTTTGCGGCATTTTCTGTTGGAAGGTTTCCTTTAACTTTTTCTGAATTATTTACGCCTGGAAGCACATTGCGCCAGGTATTGCTGCAAATAAGGCTGCCGCGTGTGCTTGCGGCGGCGCTTGTTGGAGCGGGGCTTTCTACGGCGGGGACGGCGTATCAATATTTGTTTAATAATCCGCTTGTGTCGCCGGATATACTTGGCGCTTCTGCGGGGGCCAGTTTTGGAGCGGCGCTTTCCATAATAGTTGGAGCGCCTTACGCTATGGTTTCTTTTTCGGCGTTTTGTTTCGGGCTTTTAGCGGTATTTGCCGCTGTTGTTGTATCATTTTTTGCAAAGATAAAGGCAACGCTTGTACTGGTGCTTGCCGGAATAATAACTGCTTCGCTGTTTCAGGCATCAACTTCTTATCTTAAACTTATCGCCGACCAGACCAATGTACTGCCTGCGATAACCTACTGGCTTATGGGCAGTCTTGCCGGCGTCCGGCTTGGCGACCTTGCATTTGCGTCTTTACCTGTTTGCACAGGCCTTATTGTGCTTTTTCGCTTTAGTTTGGAGTTAAACATAGTGGGAATGGGCGAAGATGACGCGCGCGCGCTTGGCGTAAACTTAACCGTTACAAGAGTTGTGGTTATAGCGGCGTCCACACTTATAACTGCAGCGTGTGTTTCCATAAGCGGGATGATAGGATGGGTTGGGCTTATTATTCCGCATATTGTGCGTATGTGTGTTGGCTGTGATAACCGTGTAGCGCTGCCTGCGTCTATGCTGCTTGGCGCGGCGTTTCTTGTGGCGGTAGATACGGCGGCGCGGAATTTAAGCAGTTCAGAAATACCGATAGGCATATTAACTGCGTTTATAGGCGCGCCATTTTTTGTTTACGTTATGCTTCGCCGCCACAGCAAACGTTTTTCTGCCTGCTGATTTCTAATTCCGCGCTGCAAATTATTTAGCGCCGGCCGGTATATATTTGGTATATATTTAATGATGTTTTGGGCGCATTTTTGCCTCCGGCAAAAACCGCGCTTTACGCTTTAATTTGCTTCGCTTCGCTTGCAAATTCCGCTTCAATCGCTTGCGCGTCTGCAGCAGCCCGAAGGGCTGCCCGTTCGCTTCACCGCGTGAAGCGAACGGCCGCCGTTGTTCCGCGGCCGGCGATAAAGCCGCGCGAAGCGTGGCCGCCGCAGTCGCACGCCGCCTGCCGTCTTCCGCGCCTGCGCCGCGTCGCGGCGCGGCCATAAACCAGGCAATAACAATCCACAAGGATTTTTATTGCCTTCCTATTTCAGCCTTGTCGCCCGCGCCGCTTTGCGGCGCAGGCGACAAGGCCGCGAAGCGGCGCGAGCATAAAAAAATAGAATAAAAATCTATAAGATTTTTATTCTATTCCTAATTTTCTTCCTAATACTAGAATTGCCGGCTGGTTGAAACAATATTTAAGAATATCTACACTTTTGGCATGAAGGCCAAAAGTAAGATTTGCCGTGCGTTTATATTTACCGCGCTGTTTTTTTCTGTTCCATGTTTTTTATTTTCTACAGAAGCGGAACCTCTAAAAAACAGGGGGGATTATCTTAATATTAAACTTGCGGTAATAGGCCCTGGAGATGAGCTGTATTTTTGGTGGGGGCATTTGGGGCTTTTGGTTGAAGACGAGCTTTCCGGCAACGCGCGTTTTTATGATTATGGCGTTTTTACTTTTAGGAGCGATAATTTTATAAGCAACTTTGCGCTTGGCAGGCTTTGGTATACAACAATCGTAAGCAATGCGTCAGATGCGATTGCGGAGTATGTTGCCTCTAACAGGGACATAACTTTTTTAACTTTAAATCTTTCCAACGAACAAAAACTCGAATTTTTACGTTTAACCGAAAATAACATAAGGCCGGAAAACCGCGATTATCTTTACAATCATTTTAGCGATAATTGCGTAACCAGAATTTTAAATAATATTGATACCGTTTTAGACGGCGCTTTTTACCGCGCGGCCAAAGAGCAAAAAGGGCGTTTTACTTTGCGCGGTCATGTAAGAAGGCACACTGCAAGGCATCCTTTTGCCGATTGGCTTTTAAATTTTTGGATGGGGCAGGTAATAGATAAAAAGATAAGCGCAAAAGAAGAAATGTTTTTACCTTCCGAAGTAGAGCGCTTTGCTTCCGGTTTTAATTATACAGATGCAAATGGAAAAGAGCGCCCGCTTATTTCCAAAGTAGAAAAAGCGTATATTTCGGACAGGCCGCCTGTGCTGGAAGCGCCGTGGAATAATATTCCATTTGCGGTTTGCGGCGGAATTATAATTGCGTTTTATTTCATTTTTTCTATATTTATTGCAAAAAAAGATGCTTCGCTTGGGTTAAAGCTTTATGGTGCCGGCAATGCGATTTTTGGGCTTTTATTTGGAATTGCCGGAAGCCTGCTTTTTTTTATGGAGTTTTGGACGAATCATGATTATACATTTGAAAACAGCAATGTAATTTTTGCCAATCCTCTGCTGCTAACTGCTGTTCCTTTTGGAATTATGCTTGCGCTTGCGGATACCGGCAAAAAAGCGGCGCGGTGCCGCGCGGTGCTGCGTGTACTGTGGACTTATGTTTTTTTGGCCGCGCTGCTTGCGCTTATTATAAAAATTTTACCGGAATACTATCAGGAAAATCTTTTTGTAATTCTTGTTTTTTTACCTGTGGCGTTTATACAAAGTTCAATCCCTGTTCTGTTAAAATGGTGGAAGTAAACGCTTAATGCCTGCCCATAACAATTAGCGCGGCTTTTCCGTGCCGCGGCTGGGATTATATCTGTATTCATGATTTTCTGGGCGCATTTTTGCCGGAGGCAGAAGCGCCGAAGTAGAGGCCGCCGCGGGCGGCCTCTACCGGAAGCCTGCGAAACCGCACGCGGTTTCGCAGGTCGTACGCCGCC
>JAIRPU010000064.1 GCA_031256815.1 Spirochaetaceae bacterium | reverse complement strand
CACAAAATCCCCTCTTCCCGTCCCGCCCCAATAATCTGCCCCCCCCCGCCCCCGCGCCCGCGGCACGCCCCGCCGGGGGGGGGGGGGCCGGTTTGTCTGGCGGTGTGCCGGTGGGTGTGCCTGCGGCCGCCGTTGTGTTCCGCGGCCTGCAACACTGCCGCGCCGCGCCGCGAAGCGGCCTCTATCGGCTGCCTGCGAAAGCGCTATGCGCTTTCGCAGGCCGTGTCCCCGGCCGCCCCCGCTGCGCGGGTGCGGCCGGGGGCGTGAGGTGGGAGCGGGGTTATGCTTTGCACGCAAAGAATACCCCCGCCTGCGATAAAGCCGCGCCGCGACGCGGCGCGGCCATAAAAGGCAATAAAAATCCACAAGGATTTTTATTGCTATCCTATTTCAGCTTTCAGTCACATATTTCGGTCACCACCGGCAGCGCTTCGCGGCGGCTTCTATCGGCAGCCTGCGAAAGCGCAATGCGCTTTCGCAGGTCGCGAAGCGACGGCCACCACCGGCCGCGCTTCGCGCAGCGGCCTCTGTCGGCAGCCTGCGAAAGCACGTTGCGCTTTAGCAGGCCGCGAAGCGACGGCCACCACCGGCCGCACACACCGGCAGCACGTGTGCGGCCGGCGAAAAATTAAAGTCTAAACAGCAGATCTTCGTATCCGGGGAAAGGCCATGCATCCCGCGCAACGAGCTTTTCAAGCGCGTCCGCTTTTTCGCGTACCGCGGCCATTGCGGTTTTAACTTTGCCGTTAAACATTTTTGCCTGCGCAAACGCATCCTCAATTTCGCGCGCGCCGGCAAGCGCCGCTTCAAGTTTTACCGTTTCCGCTTCAAGTTCGCCAGCCAGAGACGCTATCGTTTTGGCCGCCTTCTCCTGCGCCTTGGAATCCGCAGAAATTGCCGCTAAAGCCGCCGCATCTCCGGCAAGCTCCGCCGCATAACCGGATACCGCAGGAAAAATACTCTTTCGGGCAAGTTCAATCATAATGCCCGCTTCAATGTTGAGCTGCTTTGAATATTTTTCCAAATATATGTGGAAGCGGCTTTCCATTTCTTCTTTTGTAAGTACATGATGCGCTTCAAAAAGCTGGACAACTTCGGTCGAAACAAGCGTTTGCAGAGAATCCGGCGCGCTTTTAATATTTGGCAGCCCGCGGCGTTCAGCTTCTTTTACCCATTCATCTGAATAGCCATTGCCGTTGAACACAACGCGGCGGTGTTTACTGTAAGATTCTTTTATAATCTCGTGAATCGCCTTGTTTTTATCGCCCGATTTTTCAAGTTTATCCGCAAATTCCTTCAAAACCTGCGCAACAGCTACATTTATGTAAGTATTTGGCGTAGCTATAGACTGCGAAGAGCCAACCATCCGGAATTCAAACTTGTTGCCGGTAAACGCAAATGGGCTTGTACGGTTACGGTCAGAGACGTCTTTTGGAAGTTTGGGAAGGCTGGTTACGCCAAGTTGAATTGTACCTGTAGAAGCGCTCTGCGCAGAGTTTTTTCCATCGGCAATATTATCAAAAATTTCTGTAAGCGGCCCGCCAAAAAATACGGAAACTATGGCGGGAGGCGCTTCGTTTGCACCAAGCCTGTGTTCGTTTCCGCTTGTCGCAACGCTGGAACGTAAAAGCAGCGCATATCGGTCGACCGCTTCTATAACTGCAGTGGTAAATAAAAGAAACCGCGCGTTGGATTCAGGATTTTCGCCGGGTTCAAGCAGATTTATTCCGTCATCTGTAGACATTGACCAGTTATTGTGTTTGCCGGAGCCGTTTACACCGGCAAAGGGTTTTTCGTGCAGAAGCGCCTGCATACCATGCCTTAACGCCACTGTTTGAATCGTCTCCATTACAAGCTGATTCGCGTCAACCGCCTGCGAGGTACTGGAAAAAATCGGCGCAATTTCAAATTGATTTGGCGCTACTTCGTTATGCTGCGTCTTTGCCGAAATGCCAACCTTCCAAAGCTCGTAATTTAATTCACGCATAAACACCGCTACACGCTCTTTTATCGAGCCAAAATACTGATCTTCCATTTCCTGCCCTTTTGCAGGCACATTCCCAAAAACACTGCGCCCTGTAAGCAGAAGATCCGGCCTTTGGTCAAAATAAAATTTATCAACAAGAAAATACTCTTGTTCCGGCCCCACGGTAGTATAAACACGCTTTGCGCTTGTGTTTCCCAATGCGTGCAGTACGCGCAGCGCCTGCTTGTTTAAAGCGTCCATTGAGCGCAGAAGCGGGACTTTTTTATCAAGAGCGTGCCCGTAATACGAAATAAACGCCGTAGGTATGCAAAGCGTAGTTCCCGTTTTGTCCTGTTTTAGAAATGCAGGACTGGTTACATCCCATGCGGTGTAGCCGCGCGCTTCGAATGTGGCGCGAAGCCCGCCGGAAGGAAAGCTCGATGCATCCGGCTCGCCTTTGATAAGTTCCTTTCCGGAAAACTCCATAATAACCCGTCCGTCTCCGGTAGGCGCAATAAAGCTGTCGTGCTTTTCGGCGGTAAGCCCCGTTAAAGGCTGAAACCAGTGGGTATAATGAGTAGCGCCTTTTGAAATTGCCCAATCGCGCATAGCGGCGGCAACTACTTCGGCCACTTCCAATGTAAGCTCTTTTTCGCCGGCCTGTACCGCGCGAATTTCCTTGTAGATGTTTTTAGGCAGCCTTTCACGCATAAGCGCGTTTGAAAAACAATTTGACCCGTAAATTTCGGATACGGGCGTTTTGATAAAATCAATCTCCGACATAAAAAATCCTCCGTAAATGTATTTTTCTTATAAAATTATATAGTATCCAGCAAGAACTATGCCATCCTGTACTAATGCTTTGAAAGCCTGTCAAGTTCACGCCGCGCTTCATGCTGAACAGCTGGCGAACGCTTTATTTCGCTAAGTTCTACAAGCAGTTTAACGGCGTGTTCGCTGACCGGCGGGCCGGAAAATTTGCTTATACTGCCTATAGCCGAGGCCAGGGCGGAAAGCAGCGACTCGTTCTGCCCATCGCGGTTTAATTCGATTAAGCGCGAAAATCCGGACATTACACGCCCCTGTGGGTCTGCGCCTATGCGTCCAAGCGCAAGCGCGATTTCCGCCTTTACCGAGATTTCTGTATCTAGCGTCAGCCTTCGGGCAAGATATGGAATTATTTCGACAGAGCCGGCAATTCCTAAAAGCTTTGCCGCTTTTATACGCTCAGTCTGAATCAACTTTGCGTCTCCCAAAACGCCAAGTAAAATACGAATTACAGCCGGTTCATCCGCTCCAATATTCCCGCTTTTTATTGCTTTTGCGGAATCTTCAAGGAACATCTCAAAATCTTCGTTAAAAGTATCTTTTATGGCAGACCACTCTCTAAAACCAGGAGCGCGCCCAAGTCCGTAATTACCGGGCGCGGGCAGATTCGGGCGAACTTCCTGTTTACGCGGCCGCCCTTCGGCGTCATAAGCGTAAAATATCCAGTCGCGCCCGCCGCAAAACACATATCCTTCATCTATTGCCGGCGACACGGCGGCATTTTCCAGCCGCAGCGTCCACATTTCTTCTCCGTTAACAAGCGAAAACGCCGCAACACCTGTAATTGAAAGCACATAAACCAATTTGGCTTCGGCATCAAAACGAATATTGATTTTTTGGGAACGGTTCCCCGCTGCCCCAACTCCCGGACGGGACGCTGCTCTCCATAAAATTTGAGCGCTTTCAACATCTAACAGCGCAAGCTCTCCCGAAACAAGCTGCACGGCCACATTTGAACGGTGCGATGCGGCCGCAAGCGGCGCTTTGCCCAAATGTAAAAGTTTGCCCTGCTGCCGGCCGTTTTTTTGATAAAGCTCCATTCTGCCGTCACCATAAACCGCCAAAATACGCTCTCCGCCGTTCAATGTAACAGGCGTTAAAAGAGCGGGTTTTTCGGAAAGTTTTATGATTTTTTGCTCTCCAAAGGGGCTTAAAATAAGAATCGAGTTATTTTCAAGCAGCATTAAAAAACCGCCTTCGCCGTCAAGCTGAGGGTCGCTATCAGGCGGCGCTTCTATTGCCCGCGTCCACAAACGCTGTCCGGAAGCGGTAAAACAGAGGATTTTGTTTTTTAAAACAATAAACAAACGTTCGTCCCATCCGCAAAGCGGCTGGGCGGCAAGCGGTTCACCAAGGGATAAACGCCACTGCACAAGACCGGAACGGTTCAGCGCGATAAAATCACCGTTGGAACGGCAAACATAAGAAGCCGACATACGCGAACGCGTAAAATAAGGCAAAAAACGTCCGCGAATCTGATAATTCCAAAATGGTTTTCCGTCTTCGCCAAACGCAAGTATGCTGCCGCCTTCCGCAACGGCGACTACCGACCCAAGCTGGGCGGAAATTCCGCTTATTATTGCGCCATTTAAAGGTTCACGCCAGCGAAGCACAGGGTCTGCGGCAGCGTTAAACGCCACTGCAAACAACAGCGTAAAAATCAGTTTGGACATAAATGTTTGTTAATAGTTGCGCCAAGGTAGCGCTCTTCAGTTTTAGGCAGCAGATTGTAGAATTTTATTGCGCGTTCATATTCGTCTTTTGTATCCACAGTAACGCTGTAATCCGCCTGCCATTCTTTTGGGGCAAGCGGCCTGTGCAATTTAAAACCGGCTTTTGTGTAAAGGTAGGGGCATACGTGTTCACGCTCGTAATGCTCGTGCGCCTCGTTATCCGCGCGAAGCAGCGCCTTAACCGCAACCGACTCAACCCCCGCTCCGTATGGCAGCCCCGAATATGCAGAGTAGTCTGCGTCTAAAGCCGCCGCTTCTTCGTTAATCCGCCATGCGGCATCGGCAAACACAAAAGGGTTATCGCCTGTAGCGCGTATAATACGCGCATAAGGCAGGACAAGTTCAAAAAATCTTACTGCGGCGGCATATCGCGCAAGCACATCATCTTTGGGGCCGGTAAAAAGCAAAAATCCGGCGCGTTTTGCCGGTAAAGCAAAAGCTTCTTTTGCATCTTCAGGACAAGCCAAAATATGCAAATCTGCTGGAACACGCAAAAGCGCTTCCATAACTCTAAACACAAGCGGTTCATCTTCCAGCGGTAAAAGCGCCTTCCCAGGCAGTCTTGAAGAATCAACTCGCGCTTGCAAAATCAACGCGGTTTTCATTCGCATTTTATCCCAAATCTTTTATTCAGATTGAACCAAACAATCTGCCGTTGAACCGGACAAAGCCGCATGGCTCGTTTGGCCATAAGGCGGAGCCGGTTTATAAATCTTGCCGCCGTTACGTCAATTTTAAACACGAAACAGCACAATTTTTGGGGAGACAAGGATTCGAACCTTGGAAGGCGGAGCCGACAGATTTACAGTCTGTTCCCTTTGGCCACTCGGGAATCTCCCCCAATTTTTTAAGCCGTCTCCCGGAATCGAACCGGAGACCTCATGATTACAAGTCAAGTGCTCTACCAGCTGAGCTAAGACGGCGCAATGCTGGATACTAAAGTATCTTTATGTTTTTATCAATACCGGTACTTGGTTATCATTATAGCTAACAAGAAATTACACTGTCAATAAGCTTGTACATTATCACTACCTATAGGACACTTGCTGGAGGCGGAATGGATAGGTTGATGTTAGCGTGGAACTGTGCAGGAGTCAAGAAACCTAGCGCGGCATGGGGTCTGTAGTTGTGATA
>JAIRPU010000062.1 GCA_031256815.1 Spirochaetaceae bacterium | reverse complement strand
CATTTCTTTACAAGCGTATGGCTGCCCGTTATGGCAGCGCTCAAATCAAAGTCCGCCGTATAGTCAACCGCGCCGTTGGAAACTTCATACCACTTGCCGGGCTCCGCGTCCGTGTAATGTTCACGGCTAACGTTTTGCGGAAGGTCCTGCGCCGCAACGCCTGTGTTTACGGCAGGCAGAACCAGAACGGCAAGCTCTTCCTGGGCGGTAACATCAAAGAACTTCTTAAATGTAATCCTGATTTGCTGTGTTGAAGGAGGCTCGCGCCATAGCGCGTAAAGCTTTGCCCCTTTAATATTGCCGTTTACTATAGTGCCGCCGTTTACAAAGCGCTCTTTAAGTTCGTCAGAGGCATTCTCGTCCGCTAAAAGCGGTTCAAGCGGGGGCTGCCCCGCCGCAGGTTGATACCAGCTTACAAACTCATATTTGGTATCGCTTCTCTGGCCATTGGCGATGTCCCATTCAAAGATAGGCTCCGGCGGCAAAACAACAAACCGGCCTATGGTTTGGGAAGACGGCTTAACGCCGGTATCCGATTTGTCGCTAAGGTTATTTTGATTGATCCAGTAAGCGCCGTTGGGGTTAAAAGAAACAGCCACCATATCTCCCTTTTTGGGGACTTCCGGTTTGCCGCCTTCGACATCCAGTTTACCCGCGCGGCAAGCTGCCAGAGTTAAAAACGCCGAAAACACGGCGAAAATAATTTTAGCTGACTTCATAAATAAACTCCTGTGATTATACTTTCTGCGCCGGCCGTATACTGACTTCCAGCCAGGCAGGTTAAAATATAATGCAAATCGTTTGCCAAAGTCAATTTTTTGCAGAAAAGCGGGCTGCGGGCGGCCGTATCTGTGGAGGCCACCCGGCCTGCGACAAGAGCGCGCCCAGTGCCGCCGGCCGCAGGTAGGTGAAGGCAGCCCGGCGGCTTTGCCCGCTCGCCGCAGGCGCAGGTAGGTGAAGGCAGCCTACGGCTGCGCCGTCCGCCGCAGGTAGGTGAAGGCAGCCGGCGGCTCGCCGTCAGCGCCGAAAGCGCGGCGCTTCAAAGTTATTTGCAGGCGTTAAACCCGGAAATAAACGCCTTTAATTTTTCTATAAGAATTTCCAGTTTTTTCAGGAAACACTTGTTCGCCGTAATACAAAAACCCAGCCTGCCCTGCTTTGCGGCATTTTCAAGCTCTTCGGCCAGCGCGCCTTCTTCGTCAGCGCCTATTGCGCGGCAGGTACTCTTTATTCCATGCACAATAATAGCGTAATCCATTAAAGTTTCGTGATTTATTTTTTTTATTTTTTCAATAAGTATTGGTGTATTTCTGACAAAAGACACAACAATTTCAAAAAAAATTTTCTTGCTTCCAAATCTTTGCTGCGCCATTTTGTAATTTATTCCTTCCATACAGATTTCACTCTCATTGTTCACGGCGGATTCGTCAGGTAAATCTTTTACTATTGTTTTTTCTTTTTCTGCGTTTCTAATATACATTTTTAAAATTTCATCCAATTTAAAAATATTTATTGGCTTTGAAATAAAATCCGAAAAACCATATTCCAGAAATTTTTCCCTGCTGCCAATAGTTGCATCAGCAGTAAGAGCAATAAGCGGAATTTTTTTTATATAATCTTTTTTAATTTCTGTTTTTATTTTTTTTACGGTTGCTATTCCATCCATTACGGGCATCATATAATCAATAAATACAGCATCGTACTCTGTATCTTTACTGTTTATTAAATCTATGGCTTCCTGCCCGCCTGTGGCAGTATCAACCTTTATGCCATAAATTGAAATTAATCCTTTTGCCACATCAAGATTTGTCTGAACATCGTCAACAACAAGAACACGCCCGTATGGCATTTGCAAGCGAACCAGATTGTCGCTTTGTTTTATTTTTTCAGGCATCCATTTTAATTGCTGCAGGGTTTCTATTGTCTTCTCTGTAAGCACAGCATCTCCATCAGGAGTTTGTTCAATGTGAACACAAAAACTGCTGCCGCTTCCGTATTTGCTTTCTACATGAATATTGCCGGACATCATTTCTACAAGATTTTTTGTTATTGCAAGTCCAAGCCCTGTGCCTTCTATTTTACGGTTCGATTTGTTGTCGAGCTGTGTGTATTCAACAAAAAGTTTTTTTATGTCGTCATGATGTATTCCAATTCCTGTATCAGAAACTGTAAAAACCAGATAATACCCGCCGGTTTCTTTTGATTCAAAAGAAATATCAAGTTTTACGCTTCCGCGCCGCGTATACTTAAATGCGTTTGAAAGCAGGTTGTTCAATATCTGTTTAACACGAAGTTCGTCTCCTATAAGGCAGGCGGGAACATTTTTTGCAATTTCCAGTAAAAATTGTATTGGTTTTTCGGCGGCGCGTATCAAATTAAGCTGAACCGTATCGTTTATTAAACTTGCTGTTTCGTAAGGTTCTGCAATAAGTTCCAATTTACCTGTTTCTATTTTTGAAATATCAAGAACATCATTTATTATACCCAAAAGAGTTGCGCCGGAATTCTTTATTTTTTGCAGATAATCATTTGTTTCTTCCGATTTTATTTTTTGAAGTTCAATTTCTGTAAGACCGAGTATGCTGTTAAGCGGAGTCCGGATTTCGTGACTCATTGTAGCAAGAAAATTTGATTTAATTTGAGAGGCGGCTTCCGCTTTTTCGCGTAAAAAATGGCTGCAATTTTCCGGTTTGTTAAGATTGTTAAATATTGCGCCAGCCATGCTTTCGCATGAGCCATAGCCGCATGCCGAACAATTTAAAAAATCCGCGCTTGTACGTTTCCCCATTTCACGAAAAACAGCCTGCAGCTGAAGTTCATCAGGCACGTGCATATTGGAAACAAGAGCGCTTTTATCGCTAAATGTTCTGTTGTATAAACCTGCCTTCCAGTATTTTGAAACTTCTTTTTTTATACGCGAATTATATTTTTTTATATGAGTGAACATACGTCTGCGTACAGGAAATTCAATTTTTTCAATATGAACGCCGCTGTTTGAAGTCCCCGGCCCGCCGTTGCAGCCGCGTGAGCAATTTAAACAATCAATCCACTGTGGATAAAAATCATCGTCTTGCATATTGGGAATGGCGTTTAAATAATTAAAAACACTGATTCCCTGAACGCGCCGCGTATTTTGCATTCCGGGCGTATAGCGCAAAAGAAGCTCGTGCATTCCGCCGGGAATGGAAAAAGCCACGCCGCGCTCCGCATACGGGCCGTCTATTTCGCCGTCATTAAAATCCAAAAGATTAATATTGTTTTTAATCAAATGTTTTTTTAATTCAGATAAAGTTACATTATATTCAATCATTCCCTCTTCGATAAACTCACGGCGCTTTGCTGCGCATGGCGAGAGCGCGGCAATCTTACATTCATTGTACTGTTTAAAAAATTCACGAATCATAATTGCAGTATGCAGCATTGGAGTCTGCACAGGCACAAGATATTTTAAAAGCTCCGGTTTATAAACTTCGCACCATGTAACAATTACAGGGCAGGATGAATTTATGCGCAGCGCCGGATGCGAAACTTTTGTTTCTTCAATGCAGGATTTTACAAACAGCTCCGCGCCAAAAGAAACATCAAACACAGCGCAAATTCCAATTGAGCGTAAATATGATACAAGTTTTAAAATATCCGGAAAAACAGAAACTGTTGCCGGAGCTATAAGCATTACGATTTTTTGCCCGCTCTCCAGGTCTGAAAGAAGCCGCTCCGTATCGTCAAAATAAGAACGCGCTGTCTGCCTGCAGCTGCGCACACAGCGCCCGCAGGCTATACAACGGTCGTTTATAATACTTACAACATTGCCGGTAGCGTCGATACAGCTTTTTACCGGACATACATCTATACATGCATGACAGTTATTACATTTGTCTTTATCTACAGAAATAACTTCAGTTGCATTCATAAAATACTATTCTGTTCCGGCTACCATACTATCTCGTAAACAACCGGTTTTTCCAAAACAAGCAGGTCTAAAAGCGCTGTGTTAAACTCTGCGGTTTTGCCGGTAGCGATGCCTCCTGAAACTGAAACCGGGACGGCCGGCATTGTAAGCTTAAGCGAAAAACGCGCCGCTTCAATTTCTTTTGCCAATGCCGCATTATATACAGAGCGGACAAGTTCAAGATATTCATCTTTGCCCAATTCTTCGCCTGTCGCTATTGGCGCCATAAGCGTAGAAATATAATCCTGTATATCACTTGATATTAACGAAAGCACAGCCTGACCGTTTTTACGGTCAATTTTAATGCGCATACTTCCGTTATTTCCATTCTGTTTATATTCAATAAAATCTTTTGCGTTTTTTGGCAGCGCCGTTTCTATTTGTTTTATTATAATTTCACCTTTAATTCCACGCGCGCCGTTTTGTTTTAAATCTGCTTTTTCTACCGCTTTATTTTCTTTTAAGGAATTGTTTATATACTGCGCGTCAAGCAGCGGCGCGCCTGCCCTGCCGCCGGCCTTTTGCAAAATGGCGCTTATCTGCGAACCAAGTACGGCGTCTATATTCATGGTAACACGCCCGCCGTTTTCCAGAGTGCCTTCGGCTTTTGTTTCGCAGCGGGCAAACAGGAGAACGGCAAAAACAATGCATGGCAATTTTAATATATTCATTTTTAATAATTTAATTTTTGTTTAATTTAAATACAATAAGCAAAATATTGTAATAAATAAAACGGAATACGCGAAAAATACGCATCGGGTTTTTAAAACAAAACCCTACCCATTCAAGGCCATAATCAAAAACAACCTGGGAAGGACGGCGCCGGCGTTCCGCAAATACATCAAAAATATCGCTGCACCAAATTCTAAGCCCCTGACTTAAACGCGCGCTGTTGCGGTGAATCCAGCGTTCGCCGCCCCGGACGCCATTGTTTACAAGGAGAAGCTGAGGAGCTGTTTTTCGAATTGTCTGAATTAAACCTTCTTCGTTTTGTTTTTTAAATGCGCCGGGGAAGCGGCCTACCACGCGAAGCTTTGGAAAAGTTTCGCGTATATGTTTTTCCGCTTTTCCAAGAACCTGGACTTTTCCACCCAAAAGATAAACCGTTTTTTCACGCCGTTCAAGAATTGTAAGCAAATTAATAATAAAATTGAACGGCATATAACGTTCCGGCGCTTGGCCGGTTAAAAATTTTGCGCCGCGAACAAGGCATCTGGAAATTGGAATAACCAGCGCCGCATTTTGTACATACTCACGGTATTCTCCCTGCCGCCTTGCGCGCAGAAAATCTCCAAGCGAAAGAAGAACAATGTTATGATTTTTGCCTTCGCTTAGCAGTTTTGAAATTATCTCTTCAAAGTTTTCGCGCGGCATAATGTCGAGCGGTACTTTTAGCAATTCTATCCGTTTACAGTATTTTTCCACGAACTTCTCTCCAATAATAATATGCGCAACACTGCAAGTCCGGCAAGCGCGGCGCTTTCTGTTCGCAGTACGTTTTGTCCAAGCGATACAGGCAAAAAACCTTCTTTTGAAAAAATTTCCGCTTCAGCAGCAGAAAATCCGCCTTCCGGCCCTACGGCAAGAGCGGCAGCGTTTATCACGCCGTTAAAAGCAAAGTGAAACGGCACACAATCACCCTGCGTATGTAAAAAAACGCCCGCCGTAACGCCGCCGGCTTTATCAAGCGCATCCGCCTGAATTTTGTTCCAAAGCGAAAAAATTTCGTTAAACGCTACCGGCGCAAACACAAGCGTTTCGGAGTTTGAGCCGGATTGCTGCCGCGCTTCTTTTACAATCCGCCGCCAGCGTTCAAGCCGCGGTTCTGTTTTAGAACGTTCAATCGAGCGTTCGCCTTTAAAAGGCACTATCTGCGAAACGCCGCATTCTGTTGCCTGCCGCACTATTAAATCCATTTTAACGTCTTTTGGCAATGCTTGAAAGAGTATTGTTTTTGGCAGCGCTTCACTTTTTTCTTCTTTTTTACCGCTTAAAATCAGCTCGACACAATCACCGGACAGGGCGCAAACATTTGCACAGGCATTTTCGCCGGAAGGCAGCACTATGTTAAGCGATTCTCCTAATTTAACACGCCGAACATGAACAAGGTAATGAAATTCTTTGCCGCCAATCTTAAGCCGCCCGTTTTTATCCGGCTCAGACGCGGCAACAAACTGTTTCATTCAAAACTGCCGGTCTAATACAACACTGCGAATATCCGGAGCGCAGCGCTTTCCATGCGGGTCGTAGCCCCTTCGTTCAGGAAATGCCGCATCGAGTATACCGGAAACTATGCGGCGCATTTCCAAAAGATAGCCGCTAAACGCGGCGGCGGCGGTTTGAACTCTGGCGCTTTGCCGTTTTAGCGCATAGTAAGAAGAAAAGAGCTTTTCCCTGTCCGCTTCTTCCAGCGCAGAAGCCCATGTATAAAAATCGTTTGACGAAACAGGCTGTCCGCCGCCGAAGAACGCCTGCCGCCGTTCTTCAATCAAAAGGAGTTCCCTGCGAACCTGCGCAAGACGCTCCTGAGCTTCTTCAAAATTTGTCCATTTTTTTGCGTAAACCGCATCTTCAATCTGCTTCTGCAATGCTTCTATTTGAACAAGCAGCGAAGTTTCTTCATCAAAAAGTTCCGCTAAATTTTCCGCGCACATCGCTTTTCCATCCGGTTTTTGCATAGTATTCCTCTTCTATTCATATCGGTTTTTTAAAATTTTTTTTTATAGTGAATTTTATTGCCCGCTAAAATGAAGTGCAGCGGACTGCGGCCTTGCGTTTGCGCACAGCGCCCGCGGCGATAAGGCCGCCGCGCAGGCCATGTGAGATAAAAATTTTAAATTTAAATTTTAATCGCTTTTTTGATACTATTTTTTATTCAAAATAGTATCCGCAGGTTTGTTTTGAAAGAATATTTCTGTCTTTTATATCTCTTATATCTACAGGAAATATCTCGCAATTTGGCATCCTGAATGATTCATGTTTTACGCAGGTGCATTTTCCATCTGCTTCTGTTTTTAAATATGGACAGACTTTAAACATTAATTTACAACACGAACCGCATCTTAGACATTTTCCTTTTCGTTTTACATGATTTTTAATATGCCCTTTAAAAACATATATAAAAAAACGCCTGATAACCCCTTTCCATAAAAACATTCTATGAAATATTGTTATTTTTTTATCAGCAACAACAGCAAGATTTTCTCCCATTACGGATTCCTTTACAAAAAATAATCATTGAAAAATTCAATGATTAAATCATATCAGTATATTTTTTTTTATGTCAAGCGTGCTAAATAATGGACATGGGACTGCCGGTAAAGTAAACTAAAAAAATGGACGCTAAATTTATTGATTGCACGCTTGAATCGTTTATGAGGCGGCTTGCCTCGTCTTCGCCCGTGCCGGGCGGCGGGACAAGCGCGGCGCTGCAAGCCGCGCTGGGAGTAAGCCTTATCATTATGGTAACAAAAATAACCGCGTCTAAACCGCGTTACCTGCAACAACTCGAAGAATTGACGTATATAGCCGGCAGCGCGGAAGAATTGCAGGCCAGGTTTTTAAAACTTGCTGACGAAGACAGCGCGGCTTACCGGAAAATCATGGCGGCGCGCGCCGCGCTTAAAGCAGCGCCGGATTCTGGAAACGGACGCGCCGCGCTTTTGCGCGAGTATCGTGCTGCGCTGGAACCACCGTTGAAGATTCTTGACGCGGCGTTTGAAGGCATAAAACTCGCCGGCAGGCTTGCCGGCAGCTACTGTCCATCTACGGCAAGCGATGTTGGCATTGCGGCGCGAAGCATTTCCGGCGCGGCGGCGGGAGCGGAACTTACCGTGCTTATCAATCTTGCTTCGGTGGAAGACGAAACGCTTGCTGTTAAACTCAAAAAAGAATGTGAAGAACGCCTTTTTGCGGTGGAAACCATGGCGAATAATATTTATTTACAGATAAGGCAAACTCTTTTAAATGAGAAAAATTGACTTTCATGTACATGTAACTCCGCCGGAAATTATAAGGGACGCAAAACGCATAGCGCAGCGGGAACCGTATTTTGCCATGCTCGCCGAAAATCCAAAAAACAAATTCTCCTGTGCGGAAGACGTTGTGCGGACGCTTGATGCGGCCAATTTCGACAGTGCCGTAATATTTGGTTTTGGCTTTCGTGATATAGGCCTCTGCCGGCTTGTAAATGACTATGTTATAGAAAAAACCCGGCTTTATCCAAAGCGGCTTACAGGCTTTCTCGTGGTTCCGCCAGGACATCCTGAGGCCGAAAAAGAAATTGACCGTGCGGCGGCAGCGGGGCTTAAGGGCGCAGGCGAAATTTTCCCTGCCGGGCAGGATTTTTGTATTGAGGACAAGGCGCAAACTGCCGGTTTTGCCGGAGCCTGCGCCGAACGCGGACTGCCGGTGTTGATACACGCAAACGAACCGGTCGGTCATTATTATCCGGGAAAAACCGGCACAACGCTAAAACAGATTGAAACGTTTGTTGAAAACAATCCTGAACTTACAGTAATTCTTGCCCATTGGGGAGGGGGGCTTTTGTTTTACGAACTTATGCCGGAAGTGCGCAAAAAATTTTGCAATGTCTATTACGATACGGCGGCGCAGATATTTCTTTACGATGCGCGGATTTTTGCAATTGCCCGCGAATTGGGAATAATTAAAAAAGTGCTTTTTGGCAGCGATTTTCCGCTGATTCCGCCTGAGCGCTATCTAAAATTTATTACGCAGGAACTAGACGCGGACGAACGCCGGCTTGTTTTGGGCGGCAATGCGGAACAACTCCTGTCGCGATGTGCAGATAACGGCGCTTCACGCGCCATGCAGCCGCAGGCGGCGTCTTAAACGCGCTTCACGCGCCACGCAGACGCAGGCGGCGTCTTAAAACCGGCGCTTTGCGCGCCATGCAGCCGCAGGCGGCGTCTTAAGGCGCTTTGCGCGCCATGCAGCCGCAGGCGGAATATTAAACCGGCGGCGGCCGTTTAAGCGCGTCTTTTAAAATACAGTTCAAAGATTTTGTGCTGTTTGAGAAGCCCTTTGCGTTCAAATCTGGTTTGCGGCCTCCATTGGGCAGGCGGGGCAAAAAACGAAAATTCATTGTTAAGCAGAACAGTTTGATTAAGCTCGGAGAGAGCGTGCTGCGCATAATCTTCCCAGTCTGTAACCATATAAAGATAGCCTTCTTTTTTAAGCTTTTGCGCAAGCGTATCTGTAAACGGACGCTGCAAAAGCCGCCTTTTATGATGCCGTTTTTTGGGCCATGGATCCGGAAAAAATACGTGAATACCGGAAAGCGATTCATTTTCAATCATAAACTCAAAAACCTGCGCGGCATCCGCTTCGATTATCCGAACGTTTTTAAGCATTCTGTTTTGAATTTCCCAAAGCAGTTTTCCAATTCCTGCTTTAAAGACTTCAACGCCTAAATAATTTACTTTAGGATTCGATTCGGCAATCGCCGCTGTAGCGCCACCCATTCCAAATCCAATTTCACAAACAACAGGGTTTGCGTTGCCAAAAACAGCGGCAAAATTCAATGCGCTTTGCGAAAATGGCAGGCAGAAACAAGGGTAAAGCGCGTTATAAGCGGCTTTTTGCGCGCCGGTCTGTCTGCCGCTTCTTAAACAGTAGCTCTTTAACATCAACGCACATTTACAGGCGCGGTAATTGCCGAAATTTGAGCATTGCTGTCGTCCGCCCATAGCGCAACGCTAAAAACATCGGTGGAAAGCCGCAGCGAGACCAAAGTTCCGCTATTCCCTTCAAGTTTTACAAGACTGCGGTAAACGCCGTCACTGTGATAGCAAAGAAGGTAGTTTTCAGGATAATCCGAAACTATTGACCATGCTTCGTTTTCGATTTTTAAAACGGGAAATCTGTAGCGGCTGTCTTGCGGAGAATCAAAACCGAAGCCTTTTTCGGCTTGTTCGCCCGCTTTATCCAAAACAACGGCGCGAAACTGTCCGGAAGGAAAATTTTCACCCTGCGGCATTCTAAGCTGCTTGCTGCCTATCCATGTTCTGCCGCCCTCTTCCAATTTTATCCAATTTTCTGAAGTAAAACGCCAGAGCAGCCCTTCGCCGTCGTGGTAGAGCCTAAGTTCAGAAAGGTCTTCCGTACCGTCCGGGTCGTTTGCTGTAACAAAAAAAATCATTGTTGGTACTACAATACCGTCAATTTTCTGCCAAACGGTACGCATAGTCCAAAAATCGATAGAGGGCGCCGCGCGCGTGCAAGCGAAAAAGGCAAGAGCCGCCAGCAAAACGCAAAACGCTTTTAATTTTATACGCCCGATGCGCGAAGCAAGGCGCAGGCAGCTGTTGTTCAAAATAAGATTCACAATTATTACTCAACAAAAAACACGCGGCAAAAGCGTTTTTTTCCGGCGCGGATTATAAGAGCGCCGGAATCATCAAGAACGCCGGTAGAGATAACTTCTTCAACATTTTTTACCGCTGTTAAAACACCGCATTTTGTAACAAAAGCGCCGCCTTGTTCAATAAGCCTCCGCGCTTCGCTCTTGGTGGAACAGAGTTTTGAATCAAAAAACAGCTCCACAGCATTATAGCCCGCTTTAAGTTTGCTTTTTTCCAGATTTTGCGCCGGCATCGCATTTATGTCGCCGCCGCCGCCAAATGCCGCTTTTGCGCCGGAAAGCGCTTTTTCCGCCTCGTCTTTACCGTGTATAAGCGCCGTAACTTCAAACGCAAGCCGCTCTTTGCCTTCGTTTGGATTTGCAAGGCCGGCAAGCCGTTCACATTCAGAGACAGGCAAAAAAGTAAACATGAGCAAAAAACGCTTCAGGTCGCTGTCCGTTATATTACGCCAGTATTGAAAAAAATCGTAAGGCGCTGTGCGCGCGGGGTCTAAAAACAGCGCCCCTTTTTCCGTCTTACCCATTTTTTTGCCGTCCGATGTAGTTACAAGCGGAAAGGTCAGTCCGAATGGTTCAAGAAAAGAGCCCGGAGTTTCCTCCGCGTTTTCCATTCTTCTTATAAGTTCCATTCCGGCAACGATGTTGCCCCACTGGTCATCGCCGCCGATTTGCAAACGGCAGCCATAGCGTTTATAGAGTTGAAAAAAATCATAACTCTGAAGCAATTGATAGTTAAATTCGATAAAAGAGAGTCCTGTTTCCAGCCTTTTTTTGTAAGCTTCAAAACTGAGCATCCTGTTTACCGAAAAATGAACACCTACTTCGCGCAAAAAATCAATATAGTTAAGACGTGGAAGCCAGCCGGAGTTATCCGCGCATATTGCGCTTTCGCCGTCAAAACCGCCGAGAAAACGCTCAAGCTGCTCCCGTATAAATGCGGCGTTTTGTTCAATCTCGTTACAGTTTAGCATTTTTCGCATTTCGGTTTTGCCGGAAGGGTCGCCTATACGCGCCGTTCCGCTTCCGATAAGCGCTATACCACGATGCCCGGCAGCGCGCAAATGCCTGAAGGCAAAAAATGGAACCATGTGCCCGATATGCAAACTGGAACCGGTCGGGTCGCAGCCAACATAAAATGTAACCGGCTCCGCGTCCATAAGACTGGAAAGTTCATCCATGGCGGTACATTGCGATACAAACCCGCGCAAAGAAAGTTCCTGCAGAACATTATTCATTTTGCAAGTATAAGCTCAATTTGATATCTTGTCAAACTTTAAGTATTATTGTTATATTTATATTCACTATGTTCTAAGGAGAAAATTATGGCTGAGGTATTATCTGTTATTCTTGGCGGCGGAAAAGGCACAAGGCTGTTCCCTTTAACCAAATCCAGGTCCAAGCCTGCTGTTCCGTTTGGCGGAAAATATCGAATTATTGATATACCGCTGTCTAATTGCATAAACGCCGGTTTAAAGCATATCTACATTGTTACGCAGTTCAATTCGGCTTCTTTGCATATGCATCTGGCTCATGCCTATGTGTTTGACCATTTCTCCGGCGGCTTTGTTGAAATTTTGGCGGCGGAACAGACGCTTGAACATTCGGGATGGTTTGAAGGTACCGCCGATGCAATTCGTAAAAATTTTGTTCACTTCAGACCGCAAAAACCTGACTATTACATTATACTTTCGGGTGACCAGCTTTACCGCATGGATCTTCGGGAAATGCTAAAAGCTCATATAGATTCAAAGGCGGAAATAACCATTGCCTGTACTACCTGCACGCGCGAAGAGGCAAGCGGTTTTGGCATATTAAAATCCAACAAGTCAAACGCTATAACGGCTTTTATGGAAAAACCCGGCCCTACAAAAGATATTTCCGATTGGAAAGCGCCTCCGGAAATTAAAACAAAAAAAACAGGAGATGTGTTTCTAGCATCTATGGGAATTTATATTTTTAACGCAAAAACAATGGAAAGCTGTTTGGAGAATTCTTATACCGATTTTGGTAAAGAAGTTATTCCAGAGGCTATAAATATGTTAAAAGTAAACGCCTACCCATTTGAAGGCTACTGGGAGGATATTGGAACAATAAAGTCATTTTTCGAGGCAAATCTTAATCTTGCCGATATTAGTCCTCAATTCGATATTTATGACGAAAAACGCCCGATTTTTACACAAATGTACAACCTTCCGCCTTCAAAAATGAATTTTAGTACGATGAATCAGTCTCTCGCTGCCGAAGGCTGCATTATTACAAACGCTTCAATTACCAACGCCATAGTCGGCGTACGCACTATTATAGAAAGCGGAGCAAGCCTTAACGGTGTGGTTTGTATGGGCGCTGACTATTATGAAAGCGACAGGCAGAAAGTCGAAAACGACATAGCGCGCATTCCAAATATTGGCATTGGCAAGGGCGCAATAATAAAATGCGCCATTATTGACAAAAATGCCCGTATTGGAGAAGGCTGCCGAATAGGAATTGACGCAATAAACCGTACAGACGGCGACTACAAAAACTATCATATTGTTGATGGAATTATAGTTGTGCCAAAAGATTCAATATTGTTTCCAGGGTCTGTTATTTAGCGTATTTGCGCTTTAGATTTATGTTTGGTAAGTGGAGTTTGTTTTTGATTAATTTGCTTTTGACGGTGGACTTTTTTGAATAAAAACGTTTCTCCTGCTGTATTGCGAAACAGCGTTGTATTTACGGCGCTGTTTGCGGCATTAATTTCTGTAACTTGTATTGTAGCAATTCCGGCGGGCCCGCTTGGGGTTCCTATTGTTATGCAGAATATAATAGCCATACTTGCCGGTGCGGTGCTTGGGCCTTTGCGGGGCGCGGCGGCGGTGCTGCTGTTCTTAATTTGCGGTGCATTGGGGCTTCCCGTGTTTTCCGGCGGAACAGGCGGAATTGCGCGGTTTTTTGGCCCGACGGGCGGTTTTTTGGCCGGATATTTTCTGGGCGCGCTTGTCTGCGGGCTTTTGCTTGGAGCGCCGCGACAGTACGAACGGCGCAGTTTTTGGCGTGTACTGCGAACAGCGCTTGCCCTGTTTGCCGGTAATGTTATGATTTACATAGCGGGTCTTGCATGGCTTACGCGTACAATAATGATTACAAATCTAAATAAGAATATTCCCTCTAATTTTTTTGATACTTTGCCTGCGGCAATAAGCACAGGCCTTTTGCCCTTTATTCCGGGATTTATTATAAAGTTTATTATAGCCCTGCCGCTTACGCTTGCGCTGCGTCCTGTTGCGGCGCGTTATATTTGCCCGGATGAATAAACCGCATGGATTGCGCGGCAATTAAACTGACCAATATTTGCAAGAGTTTTGGCATAGAAAACGGACGCTTCCACGCGCTTAGCGATATAAATCTTGAAATTGAAAAAAACTCTTTAACTGTAATTTCCGGCGAAAACGGCTCCGGCAAAACCGTTTTAATGTCAATTATAGCAAATCTGGAGGTTCAAAGTTCCGGCAGCATAGAGGTAAATCAAAATGTGGGGCTTGTTTTTCAGGAGGCGGATAGTCAGATTATCGGTGAAACCGCGCGCGAAGACATAGCGATTGGAATAAGGGCGCAAAAAAAATCGAAACAGGAAGCGGCTCTTATAACTTCCACCGTGTTAAAAGATACAGGTTTAACAGATAAAGCCGATTTTCCGGCGCGGTTTCTTTCCGGCGGCGAAAAGCGCAGGCTGGCCCTTGCCGGCGTACTTGCCATGAACTCAGGCATTATCATTTTTGATGAACCTTATGCCAATCTGGATTATGGCGGGGTGCGGCAGGTAAATTTTCTTATAAAAGAACTTCGCGCTTCCGCAAAAAAAACAATTATTATTTTAACACACGAACTGGAAAAATGTTTGGGCTTTGCCGATAAGTTTGTGGTGTTACATAAGGGGCGAATAGTTTTTTGCGGCAGCGCGGAAGAAGGGCTTAAAAAAGACCTGGCCGTGTGGGGTATTCATCATCCTTTGAATATTGCAAAAACAAAAGAAGAACTTATATGGCTGTAGGACTGCAATATAAAATTAATGCGCGTTTTTTACGCTCCATTCCATGTTTTATAAAACTTATTTTTCTTTTTGCGTCCGCTGTAATTTTTTTTAAGCTATCTTTAACAATTATTGCGGCGCTTATAATTTTTTTTATGGCGCTGGCTTTTTTTTGCGGCTGGACGCCCGCTGAATTTTTTGCCGACATTAAAGCCGCATTATATTATGCTTTTATTTTATATGCCGCGCAGCTCATATTGAATTTAAATTTTATTCCGGAGCGTTCATTTTTTTTATACACGGCGCGATTGTTTTTGATAATGCAATGCGCGGCGCTTGTGTTCCGTACGACAAGCTCAATAGAAATAAAAGAAACACTTTCGCGCCTGGATCCATCGGGGTATGTTTCTGTAAATCTTGCGCTGACTATTTCTTTTATCCCCGAACTTTTTTCGTTATGGGAAGCGATTTGCCGCGCGTGGAAGTCGCGCGGGTGTAAAAAAAATATTTTTGCGGCAAAGCATCTGCTTTTTGCGTTTATCTCAATATCTTTTTACAGGGCAAGCATAAAAGGGCGCGCAATGGCGGCGCGGGGGCTTTTGCCGGGGCAGGGCAAAAACGGCGGCAGCCCGGCAAAACTCCGGCAGCCTTAAACGAAACGCCGCGCAAGACGCTTATGCGCGGTCAACTGCGCCGCGCAGCGGGCGCGGACGGCGGCGGCGCGGACATCTGGATTGTAGCCGGCGGCTTATCCTGCTAGAATAAAACGTTAGAAACAATAAAAATTGAAAGCGAATAACAGCTGCCCTGAAGCCGCGCTAACACAAAACTTTACGGAACCTGTGCGCGATGCGGTCTGGGGGCATATCTATCTTACACCTGAACTCGAAGCGCTTACCAGGACGCAGGCTTTTATGCGGCTTTACCGCATAGCGCAGCTTGGCCCGGCAAGCCTCTGCTATCCAGGCGCTACTCACACACGCGCCGCGCACAGTCTTGGCGTCTATCATCTTACACGAAGATTGCTAACTACACTTGCCGGACGCGGCGCGGCAAACTGGACAAGCGCCTGCGGTTTGCGTTCCATGCTTTGCGCGGCACTATTGCACGATATAGGTCACTTTCCTTATGCGCACAGTTTAAAAGAGCTGCCATTAAGCGAACACGAGACGCTTGGAGCCAGGCTTATTTTAACTGAGCCGCTTAAAAGCATGGTTGCCAAAACAGGTGCCGACCCTGAGCTTGCCGCGGCAATAGTCATGGGCGAAAGCGCGCAAGCAAACTTTGACAAAAACAGCGGGCAGATTTGTTCAGACTCCGGCCCTTCTTCAAATTGTAACTTTAACTCCGAATTAAAGTTTTATCGCGCTCTGCTTTCCGGCGCTCTCGACCCGGATAAACTTGACTATCTTAACAGAGACGCGCGCTATTGCGGTGTGCCCTATGGTTCACAGGATGTAGATTATATTATTTCGATACTCTATCCGCATCCTGAACGCGGTGTAGAGATTGATTCGCGGGGAATTGCCGGTGTTGAATCGCTTTTGTTTTCAAAATATTTGATGTACCGTTCTGTTTACTGGCACCGTTCTGTGCGGGCGGCAACGGCAATGATAAAAAAAGCGCTCTTTGCCGGATTCAGTGACGGTGTTTTAAAAGCAGAAGAGCTTTACGGACTTGATGATTATGGGCTTTTTTCGCTTCTTGCCTCACGAAAGCACCCGCTTTTTTTATTGGGAGAGCGTGTAAGGCAGGGCCTTTTATACACGGCCGTCCGGGAAGAACCTTTTAACAGCGAAAAACATTCTGCTTTCGAGACAATTACCAAACGCGGCGAATATGAAGAGGCGTTTGCAAAGGAGTTTTCTTGCGAAACAGGACGAAAAATCAACGCAAGCCAGGTTATAATTGACGTACCAGAACGCACTAACTTTGAAACGAACCTGTTTGTTAGAGACGAAAACCTACCTTTTGGAGAAAGTTCAAGCTTTTTTAAATCGGCAACGGTAGCTTCTTTTGTAAAAACACTTAGAATAGTGCGCGTATATGTTGAACGCGAAGCTTAACTCTGAACCCAAAATTCAGTACACGGCCTCTTTAAAAATTCGTCGGCGCAACAAAATCAGATTGAAAACTGTGCGCTGCTTTAGGAGTCCGCTTTGAAGTTTACCATAACGCCGGCTTCAAAATGGCGGCCGTAGTTTCCGTCATTTGCCGGTTCTCTTATAGCGGATAAAAGAGCCGGCCTGTCCCGCACAACAAAACCGGAAAGGTCGTATATGCCAAAATTGAAGAGCGCCGGAGCAAGCGGAGTGCTTGGGCCTACAAGCACAACGCGCCTTTTGGCGCAGATTTGTAAAAGGCGCGGCAGCGTCTTGTTTACCAAAGTTGAACCCGTTATAAACACATAATCCTGTAAAGGAAGCAGATATTCAGAGGCCGTGTCGGGATAGTCGCCTTCCTGCGGCTGGCGTTCAATAATTGAAAGATTACAAACCGGTTTAAGCAAGTTTTCAAGATAAGGGAAATGCCCGACAACAGCGACATTTTTTCCGGTAAGCATATCGCGGTATTTTAAAAACGCTTCATTGGCTCTGCTTGAAGCCGAAATATCGATGCCAAGTTTTTTTGCCCGTTCATGATGATTATAGTATGAGTTTATCGCGGCAACCCCAAACGCCGCTTCAATAAAATTCCAGGATTTTGCGGCGCGCGCAAGCCGGCAAAGTTTTATACCGCGCAAATCTTCCGGCAAATCTGAATTAATTGTTGTTATATTATAACGCATTCCAAGCCCCGCGCCGTCTTCACTGGAACGCAGCGCCGCCCAATGGTCGCCAAGAACGCTTTCTTCAACTGTAATTGTTTCCGGAATGCCTTCAATAAGGGTGTCGTAAATTTCCCACATAATTAAAAACTAACGGCGCAAGTATTAAATGTCAAGTTAGCTGTACATTATCACTACCTATAGGACACTTGCTGGAGGCGGAATGGATAGGTTGATGTTAGCGTGGAACTGTGCAGGAGTCAAGAAACCTAGCGCGGCATGGGGTCTGTAGTTGTGATA
>JAIRPU010000053.1 GCA_031256815.1 Spirochaetaceae bacterium | reverse complement strand
GCGCAATTCAGATTGCAATGCTCCGTAAGGTGTATTTCAAATTTAAGCGTTTCTCTAGGCCGTGTTTTTCCTTCCACGGTATTTTTCAAATACGTTTTTGACTTCCACAAAAATCGCCTCAGTGATTTTGGCATGATTTTTCTGTATAACCGTTGTACGGTTTTAAAAATTATCTTCATTATTTTGTCTCCATTTTGTCTCCACAAAAAATGCGTGTCAGAACAGTCCTGCTAATACAGATTGTCCAATTAGCTTTTTAAGTAAGGATTAGCAAGGTCTTTCAGTTTTAGGGCTGAAATTACTTTGTACTGCACACTCTCTTATTTCATCGCACAAAGCGGCATTCATATTTTTTATCCGCTTATGCGCCTTTAATAATTCAAATGCCGCCTTAACCAACCGGTTTTGCCCTTCATCGTCCAGTCCAGCAAACTTTTTACTAAAAACAGCAAATTTGTCTACTTTTTTAGGCATATTACACCTCTCTTAGATTGCAATATAAGCAATATATGCATATTTAATATGCTTATCAATAGGTATATCGCTAGAAATTTGTAAAAAAATCGCTGGGTATGCTTGTCTTTGCGGCTAATACCGGTTAAAATAGGCTTATGGAGACTTCTTCAATCCCTGAACGGTTAAAGGCAATCAGAGCGGCGTTAAAACTTTCCCAGAGGGCCTTTGCCAAAGGGGTGTTTGTCTCTCAAGGTTATTTCGCCGACATAGAAACGGGTAATCGCGCTATAAGCGAACGTATTATTCATTTGATTTCGGTAGTGTATAAAGTCAACAAAGAATGGTTAAAAACAGGGAACGGAGAAATGTTTACAACTTCAATGACGGAAGTGAAATTAGAACATTTATCGGGTATTTTTTATGAACTTGACGAGTTGTTGCAGGATTATCTCATCAAACAGGCTGATGAGCTGCTGGCAATACAGAAAAAGAAAATGAGAAATTAGGTATCTTCTTTATTGTTGAAAATGATTTTTTCAAAAAAGGGACAGGTGTCTTGAGGGAACCCGATTTAGAAAGGAATTATGGTATTATATAAATATTATAAGATTAGCAGGATAGGTATATGGTTATGTGTATTTAAATATACAATTGCGTTATGAAATTTCTTCCAGTATAATTTTTGTGGCGTCAAAAGCGCCAAGTTTTTTTGCGGCTGCGGCCATTTTATCAAGCCGGCCTTCATCATTTATAAGCATTTCCAGCGCGGTTTCAAATTCCGCGCGTTCAGGGTGAATAAGAACAAGCGCTGCTCCATGCCGTTCAAAATAACGCGCGTTTTCAATTTGGTCGCCGCGAGTTCCGGAACCTGCAAGCGGAATTAAAACCATTGGAATACCGGCCGCCGCCGATTCCCAGACCGTTCCCGCACCGCTGCGCCCAATAACAAGCGCTGCCGAGGCAAGCACATCCGGCATCTCATCTTTTATATAAGGAATGTCAAAATAAAATTCAGCATTTTCGCGGCTTTCTTCAATACCGGTCTGGTGTACAATAAAAAAATGGCGCGTAAGAAAATTAAGCGATTCACGAACAAGAAGGTTTACTTCACGCGCGCCCTGGCTGCCGCCTAAAACAAGCAGAATTTTTTTTTGATGTGGAATTTTTTGAGCGCTCTGTTGTTCAATAAACGCGCGGCCTTTTTCTGCGCTTGCGGAACGAAACGCCGCCCTTACAGGATTACCGCATTCACGGCATTTTTCGCGTATTTTTGACGAGAAACAAAGGGCAGTTTCGGAATAAGCAAGCCAAATTCTTGACGCAAAAAACGAGTTTAGCTTTGTGGCAAGTCCGGCGCTAAAATCTGATTCGTGTGTATGAACCGGAATTCCAAGAGTTGCCGCGGCAAATACAGGCGGAACGCTTACAAAACCGCCTTTAGAGAACAGAAGCCCGGGTTTTTCGTATTTAAGGATTCGTCTTGCCGCAAAAAAACCGGCAATTACCTTAAAACAGTCAATTATATTTTTAATTGAAAATGAACGGCGCAGTTTACCGGCGCTAATTCCATAAAAACGTATACCGGCAGCTTCTACAATAGCCCTGTCCATACCCCGGTTTTGCCCTATCCAAAAATGTTCGATTTTTTCGCCCTGCCGCTCTTGCAGCGCGAAAACAAGGGCAAGGGCAGGGTAGATATGTCCGCCCGTACCACCGCCTGTCCAGCAGATTTTATTCAAAAAAACATCCTACAAAATTACTTTTCTAAGCGCATATTCGACTATATCCGTTGCGCCAAGCGCTTTAAGGCGTGGAAGCAACACTGGTACTTCATCTTTGCTTACCGCAATTTTAACCGCAAACCCTGCCGCGCCCGCGCCATGAAGCGGTGTAACAGTTGGGCTTCGCATTGCAGGAATATTTTCTACCAGTGCAGAATAGTTCAAAGCGGAAACATTCATTTCAAGCATAACGCGGCTGCGTCCTTCCAGCACAGCGCTAAAAAGCATGGCAAGCTCTTCTATTTCGCGTTTTTTTTCTTTACATTCAAGCGCGTGATGTGACGCAAAAAATCGTGTTGTGGATTCCAAAAGCGTTCCGGTAATTTTTAAGCCGTTTTCCCGCAATGTCTGGCCGCTGGAAGTGTTATCAATAATCATATCGGCATCATCAGGCGGGAACACCTCGGTAGCGCCGTTTGTACGCACAATCCGGTAGTTGTAACCATTTTTATTAAGATAACCGGAGGCAAGCCTTACGTATTCGGTAGCAACAACAATAGGGCGCGACTTTAATGTGGATTCTGTTGCTGTTTCGGGAATAGCCGCTACAATACGAACTTTATCAAAACCCAGATTTAAAATTTCTTCTACCTGAGCGCCGCTTTCCTCAATCCAATCTATGCCTGTAAAACCTGCGTCATGGCTGCCAAGCTCCAGCAGCTCTCCTACATTTTGCGGCTTCATTATTTTTGCGTCAATCCAGTCAACTCCAAGCAAAGGGCGGTAGGCGCGTTCCGAAAGCCGCAATGATAATCCGGCATCGTTAAATAACTGCGCTATATTTTCGTAAATACGTCCTTTTGGGATAAGTATTCGCAATGCCATTTTTACATATTCGCACGCTTGTATCTCCCATGTCAAGATAACTTGACAAAAAACTGCTTTTACGATTAGAGTGATTCAATAGTATTACAAGTTTGCGTTCACTATGGGGTTTTAACGCGATTTAAAACCGCGAATCTATAGTATAACAGCAAGGTATTAGAACTATAAAACTATAACGGAGAAAAATTATGATTCGTGGCGTAGATATTGTAAAAGGAACCTGTCTTTTACAAAAGGGGCAGCCTTATATAGTTGTGGAACGTGAATTCCACACACCAGGAAAAGGCACCGCTGTTGCCCGTGTAAAAATGAAGAGTATAAGAGACGGTTCGGTGCTTTCCATGACAATCCCTACTCAACAGGAAGTTGAAGACGCGCAGGTTGAAATTCGGGTTTGTCAATATCAATACGCGGATCAGTCATCGTATCATTTTATGGATAACGAAAGTTATGAACAGTATGAAGTTCCAATTGACAGCATGGAAGAAAAAAAATTCTATCTGCAGGAAGAAAAAAATTATGAATTGACAATTTGGGAAGAAAAAGTAATAGACATAAAAATACCTTATAAGCTTGTATTTACTGTTGCGGAAAGCGAAAACTATGTTAAAGGCGATACTGTTTCCGGCGCTACCAAGCCTATAACCACAGAAACGGGGCTTGTTGTCCGTGTTCCTCTATTTATAAAACAAGATGAAAAAATACTTGTTAATACAGAGACCAACGAATATGTAGAGCGTGTAAATAACTAGGCACACTACACATCAATAACCCTTATAACGCCGGGTTCTCATACGGCTGTAAGAAAAACAATGTAAAAAATATGAACTATTCGGCACAGCGCCAGTCTTAAAAGACTGGCGCTGTAAATTAGTTCGTTCGGGTATGTTGATAAAAGTCTGAAGACTAAAACTCTTCACTTACTTCGTCATCATCATCGTCGTCGTCACTATCCCAGTTATAGTCGTCATCGCTCTCATCATCGTCATCATCATCCCAGTCATCATCAAAATCATCATCGTCGTCGTCATCATCATCTTCATCATCGAAGTCCTCGTCATCATCTTCATCGTAGTCATCATCGCTATCGCCATCCTCGTAAACAGCATGAACGCAAAGCAAAGACTCGAAAAAGAGTACTTCCCGGAAAAACGCCTTTAACAGAATGTATTTATCAAAATAACTCTGAACCATAATTCTTCTCCCTCAAAACAATATCATTCCCAATATCGGGAGGGTTTAAAGCCCCAAAAACACTTTACGAATACTATTGTCTATAGTCAACCCCGCGCCGATTAATTTTTTAATTTACCGGCTTTATGCTGGTTTACCGGTTTTTAACGGTTTTACAAGCTCTAAAAACGCAGTTTCGTCTATTATTTCCACGCCCAATTCACGCGCTTTTTTGTTTTTAACAGAATTGGAATTGCTGCTGTTTGTTACTAAAAACGAAAGTCCTTTTGCAACTGAGTCTTTTGCAATGCCTCCCAGAGCCTTAACACGCGCTTTGGCCTCTCCCCGCTTCATGGAAACCAGTTCTCCTGTCCAACAGAAACTTTTTCCACTTAAAGGCAAATTTTCGTTTGGCAGATTGCCGCCAATATTAACCGCGCCTGCGGCAAGTACCGCATCCATATCTTCTCTTGTTTCTATAAGTCCTGAAACTATATTTTGAGCGGTTATATGGCCAATGCCATGGATATCCGCAAGCGCATCTTCGCCTGCGCATCTAATCGATTCCAAAGTATTAAAACCGGCTTGTATTACATTTTCCATAATAATCTCGCCAATTCCTTCTATGTCAAAACCGGCTATAAAAGCGGCAAGTGATACTGTTCGTTTGTTTTGAATGTTACGCACAATTTTTGCCGCTGAAACTTCTCCCATGCGTTCATAGCCGGCAAGCTCTGTGGTATTCAGCGTGTAAAGGTCGGCAATTCTTCTGAGCCTGCCCGATTTAAAAAGCTGTTTTATAAGTTTTTCGCCAAGTTCAGCTATGTCCATTACAGAAACCCACTTTTCTATCCTGTGTAAAAGCCTTTTGGGACACGTCAAATTTGGACAAAACAATCTTGTACCTGTATTAGAAAGAGTTGTGCCGCAGCTTTCGCATTTTTGTGGAAGTAAAATCTCTTCTACATCTTCAAAAAGCGGATCGTATTTGCCAAGCGCCTTAAGCTCATCCTCGCTAACAACTCTTTCTATTTGTGGAATTATTTCTCCGCGTTTAACAACTATTATATGGCTGCCTATTTTGATCCCCATTGCAATAATCGTATTTGGATTGTGTAAACTGGCCTGTTTTACAGTCGTGTCGTGAAGCCGCACTTCATCAAAATGCGCAACAGGAGTGTATGTAGCGCCGCTTTCGCGCCATTCAACGCTGCGCAGTATGGTCATTTCTTCTTCAAGTGGAAACTTAAAAGCTATTTGTTTTTTTGGACGTGCTTCGCGTAAATCCTCCACATCTGTTAATAGTTCTTTTACAACAAGACCATCTATATTGTAAGGTATGGCTTCTCTTGTTTCATATATTTTATTATGCAGCGCGATAACTTCTTCTATGGTTGAACATTCTGTAACGGGAGTTGCCTTAAAACCCTGTTTTTTTAACCAGTCTATTTTTTCAAGTTCTGTTTTAAAGTATTCATCTTTAACCGTACCGGCGTCATAAACTATAAGCTCAAGGTCTTCGTAACCCTTGCCATCCAAACGGTGCAGTATTCCATTTGCCATATTTCTGGAATTTGCCTTGCCATGATATTTTAATTTCCATACTTCACGCATCATTATAAGTTCACCGCGCACTCCGCCTGAAAATTGTTCGTCCAAAAGAGAAGTTATAACACCGGCTGTTTTTGTAATATTAGCGCTTACATCATCGCCTGTAATGCCGTTTCCACGGGTTACCGCTTTATCAAGTTTTCCATTTTTATATTGAAGTTCAAGACTTAGGCCGTCTAATTTATGTTGAACAATGAATTTAGATATAGAAAGTTTTTCTGCCCATGCGCGGAATTCCTGTGAGTTTTTTGCCTTGCTTTGGCTTCCCATTGGTATTATATGCCGCGTTTTTATAAAGCCGTCGCTTGTATCCGGTTTTTTTGTGCCGATTTCAAATAGCAGCGCGCTTTGAGGATAACGCATGGCAAGCTCGTCCCAAAGCGCGTCAAACTCGGCGTCACTTACAAGCGCTTCACCTGAATAATAAGCGTGCTGCAATTCACGAATTTTGGTTTCGAGTTCTTCAATAGTCATAATGCGCTTGCTCTTACCTCGCCTTCCAAAGGACGTATAATAAGCTCTTCTCCTTTGTGAACTTCATTTGCCTTTTTAAGCGTCTTGCCTGTAGCGGCAACTGTTACCACTGAATAACCGCGTTCAAGCACTATGTGCGGATTTGCCGATTCCAGCTTGGTTTTTGCAAACGCCAATCTTGTCCGCCGGTTTTTTATAAGCTCGTTTATGCCGTTTAGCAGCATTTCATTTGCATCATCAAAACGCTGCAATCTTGGCTGCAGAATAAGTCTAAAACGTCTTTCAAGATCGTCCATGCTGAATGGTTTAATAAGGAGTCTTGCTTTTTCAAAACGGTTTTTAGCAAAATCTTTTAATAAATTCGAGTAATATCGAATACTGCTTAGTGTATCAACGCGGCTTTCAGAAACAAGTTCAGCGGCAGCAGACGGCGTTGGCGCACGGAGGTCTGCGGCATAATCGCAAATTGCCCAGTCTATTTCATGACCTATTGCGCTTATTACCGGAATTTTAGATTGAGAAACAGAGCGAACCACAATTTCTTCTGAAAATGGCAAAAGATCTTCTATTGCGCCGCCGCCGCGCCCAACAATCAATACATCACATAGGTTCCAAAAATTTGCCTGTTCAATGCGTCTTGCAATTTGAGGCGCTGCTTCAGCGCCTTGAACCTGGCAGGGCAGGACTATTACACGCAGGCCGTGTGCGCGGCGTGAGAGTATTTGTAAAATATCACGAATAGCCGCGCCGCCTGGTGAGGTTACAACTCCAACCGTTTCCGGAAACCTTGGTATTGCTTTTTTTCGCGCTTCATCAAAAAGGCCTTCTTCGGCAAATTTCTGTTTGCGCCGTTCAAGCATGGCAAGAATATCGCCTGTGCCGGCAAGTTCTTCCATTGTTCCAGCCACAAGCTGGTAGTTCCCTTTTGGAGGGTAAACCTGTATTTGCCCACTTACAAGCACAAGCTTTCCATCTTTGGGCTGGAATTTTAAACTCCTGCAGGAATTTTTAAACATTACCGCAGAGATAACCGCGCCTGAATCTTTTAATGTAAAATAAATATGCCCTGACGGGTAAAGTTTACAATTTGACAGTTCGCCCTGAACATGCACAATAGAAAAAGCTTCTTCCAAACGTTGTTTTATAAGAATTGTTATTTCGCTTACACTTAATTTTTTTATCTCGTTCACAAAGCTATTATAACTATTAAACTGCGAATTGTGGAGTGCCGTATTTAACTGCTTTAAAAATGGTGAATTATTACCGGCGTCAAAAGCCGTTTTTTGACGCTAATACTGCTTTTGCTGCCAGCGTACGCCAACCATAAAACCATATTCAAAGTTTGCTAAATCGAATATTAAAGCGACCTGAACATGCCAGTCTGAATCAAAATCGAATGATATACCTTCGTAAGTATGAAAATCTATGGTATTTGTGGCGATTTTACCTGAAATAGCGAATGGATTATCCTGTTCCGCAAGCCGTTCTATATTCCACACAGAGTTATTCCCCATTTTTTCCGCCATGCCATCTTCTACCTGTTGGTATTGCGCTGGAGAGCCGTTAAAAACATTGTTTCCATCCCAGGTCCAATCTTCACCTATAAACGTAATTCCGGTATGTCCGATACCATAACCTACTACAATCCCGCCAAAGAAAGTAATCCCAAGCATACGCCACGATTTTTGAAAGATAATTTTTGCGTCTATTGTAAATGTATCCCAGGTAAGCCTCATTTTTGAACCTGCGGGGTCAAAGACGTTAGTCCCCCCCCCAAGCCCGTCATCCGACCATGTTTGGGTATAGCTGTCGGTTTGCAGGTACCCGTTCATATAGTTTAAGCCCAACCCCCAGCTTAACTGAAAACCAGTCCAAACACTTAAAATATTAAATCGAAGATCCATGCCGGCATGAATATTGTTATATTTTAAATCTCCCATAGTCGGCATTGCGGAAAGCGCGGGCATCCATCCAAATTTAACGCCAAAGTCAAAAGGAATATCTCTGAATCCGCCCAAACGCATTTCTATAAGATATGTTGGGAAAAAGTGTTTGTCGACAAACACAGGGTCTATCTTGCTAAGCCCCAAAGTTTCTTCGATAAGCGGGTTAAACGCTGATGTTTTTAGGCTGTTTACACCAAAAGTAAAGCCAAATCCATAATGAGGAGGGTAACTTATAAGCTCTCCTATATAGGCATCTGACCAGTTAAGCCCAATTCCGGCGGTTGTATTTACACGTCCGGCATTGGCTTTTGAAAAATCGTCAAGTGCATCGGATATATCTGAATATTTTCCTACGGTTTTTGGCGGCGCGCCAAAAACAACGGCGGTGTTAAGTCCCAAAAACAAAATGAGAAATATTATTATTTCGTACCGTCTGGCCATATAATGTCTCAATTTATACTTCTTTGCCCATTAAAAAATAAATATACATATTTAGCATAGCTATCGGCAACTAAAGAACAAAGCATAAATTATTATTACGGAAAGAATAACAGAGATAAGCTACATAATTAAACATAAAAATCTAGGATGGAGGCGGCAGGGCTCCCATTTTGGATTTTAAATCGGCAAGAAGCGCGTCGGCTGAACTGTCGCTTTTTTCCAATGCGGCAAATTTCTTTTCAAGATTTGTATCATCGTTAAGTTCGGCAATTTCCTTTGCCGCATCTGCTTCGGCTTCCATTCTGTCAACTTTTTCTTCCATCCGTTCAAACGTGGCGAACGAAGCTTTCCCGTCATCTATGCCGGCAATTGTAGCCTGAATTTTATTCTGAGCTTCGGCGCGTTTTGCCCTTGCTACAAGCATATTTTTCTTACGCTGCGCATCGTCAATACGAACCTGTAATTCGCGTAATGAAATTTTTAATTTTTCAACCGCTTCTTTTTGCAAAAGCCATTGTTTGTTGTATTCTAAATGGTAGTTGTCATATTCCTGCTTTCTTAAAAGCGCTTCTTTTGCGAGAGAATCATCTCCTGCGCGGACAGCAAGTTCCGCTTTTCTCTGCCATTCGTCTGATTGCACTTTTTGATTCTGTGTATCTCTACATAGTTTTTTTTCATCGGCGATTGCCACAGCTACAGCTTTTTTGGATTCAACAAGCTTTTCATTTAAATCAATTAGCAGCTGATTTAACATTTTTTCAGGCTTTTCGGCCTGACTGATAGCATGATTTATATTAGACGCGATAAGCGTTCTTAAACGTGAAAAAATTCCCATTGCTTAACCCAAAAACACCTGTCCGGTATCATCTACAGAAAGAATTGTTTTACATCCTGAACACCGGAAGCGTCCCGCTTTTATCGCTTTAAGTTTTTTTGCGCATACAGGGCAGTCAAAAACACGTGGAAAAGCCGTACTAAAACTGGCCTGACTGTCTCCCTGAAAAAAACTTATGCCTTCTTCGAGTTTATCACGGGTATTAAAAAACTGTGAAAAACCAAGCAGCTGAAAAACTTCGTAAACCTTGGGCTGAACAGAACATAACACAATGTCTCCGCCTTTGGACTTTACCGTTTTTAAGAAAGTTGTAAAAGAACCTATCCCTGTGGAAGAAACATAATTTAAGCCGCTACAGTCAAAAACCAGTTTAACAAAACCGGCGTCAACCGCTTTAGTTGTCCGTTTTTGAAACGAAGAAGAATTATATGTGTCGATATAGCCTTCGAGATGCAAAATAAGCCCCATGTCTACTCCTTGCATAATCTCTAAAACTATCTTAAGACTGTCGTCTTTATCAACATCAAAACCAGAAACAATCTCATTATTACTCATAATTAAACCCATTATATACCTAATGATACTTTTTGTCAAGACAACGCATAACCTTTCAGCGCGCTGGAGGAGGCTGGTTTTTTATGCCTTTTTGGTTTAAAATAACACCATTATGGACGAAAGTTCATTTATTTTTGGAGTTGACCTTGACGGCGTAGTTGGCGATTTCTATGGCGCTATGCGCGATATTGCCGCCGTTTGGCTGGACAAGCCTTCCGCAGAGCTTACGGCAGACGTTAGCTTCGGGCTTGCTGAATGGGGAATAGACGAGTTTGGCGGTTACGAGAGACTGCACAGATATGCGGTAACGCAATGCAATCTTTTTAATGTTATGAAGCCAATTCACGACGCCCCCTCGGTTCTTCGCAAGCTTTCGCGGCAGGGAATAAGAATTCGAATCATTACACACAGGCTGTTTCTGAAATATTCGCACCGCGCTACCGTTACCCAAACAGTAGAGTGGCTTGATAAACATGATATACCGTATTGGGATTTATGTTTTATGAAGGATAAAGGGGCGGTTGGCGCTCATGTTTATATTGACGATTCTTCGCGTAATGTACTTGCGTTGCGCAGAAGCGGCTGCAGAACAATAGTTTTTTCAAACTCTACAAACCGTGAGTTAGACGGCCCGCGCGCGGACAGCTGGCAGGAAGTAGAGGCGCTTGTTCTGGAAGCGCAGGAAGAATGGCGTACCGGAATGCTTGGACTGTTTGGCGCGGAAGGTTTTTCACAAAAAACACGGGAACAATAATATGAGTTCATGGAAAGATAAATTTAAAGCGTTTTTGGGCGTTTCTACAGATTTAAACGATGATTTTTTTGAAGAATTAACTGATTTGCTTGTTGAAGGCGATTTTGGCGCGCAGTTTGCGTTAAAAACAACAGAAGCGCTTGAAGTAAAATGCAAAAAAGAAAAAATCGGCGACTCCGGCGCTGCGCGAGAGCTTTTAAGCGCCATGCTCACGGACTTTTTATCTGAGGCTCCTTTGGAGGATGCGGACGGCATTATTTTTGCCGAAGATAAACTTAACGTTATATTGCTCCTTGGCGTAAATGGAGTTGGCAAAACCACAACCGCGGCAAAGTTTGCGGCGCGTTACAAAGCCAAAGCGAAGCCCCTGCTTGCCGCAGGAGATACTTTTCGCGCCGCCGCTATAGAACAGCTTAAAACTCACGGTGAGCGGCTTGGGGTACGCGTTGTGGCGCATAAACAAAATGCCGATGCCGCCGCGGTTGTGCATGACGCGCTTGAAGCCGCTAACCAGGGCGCTTACAACATATTAATAGCCGATACCGCCGGACGAATGCACACAAAAAGCGCGCTTGTAGCTGAGCTTGCCAAAATCAGCCGTGTTATAGAAAGGGCTTCTTCAATGTTAAATTACAAAAAGCTGCTTGTGCTTGACGCTACAACAGGGTCAAACGCGCTTGCACAAACGGCGGCGTTTAACGAGGCTGTAAAACTTGACGGAGCAGTGCTTACCAAATTTGATTCTACTGCAAGGGGCGGAATTGTGTTTCCGCTTGCCGTTCAATTTAAACTGCCTGTGCTGTTTGTTTGTAATGGCGAACAATACGGCGATATTTATCCATTTAACGCAAAGCAATTTGCGTCCGCATTTATAAATCAAAATTAGACGCGGCAGCAAAGTGTTGACAGCTCTCAATGTCTAAAGGCAGGGGAGGGGCCTTTAACGGCTTGTTTATGGAATCAATTACATATTGTGCGCAAGTTTGTCTGTGCGCCACCAAACCAGACGCACTTTAAAATCCCCGGCAATCAGCGCGGATAACACTCCATCGGCGGAAACATTAAATGTAATATATTCAAGCTCATCCGGATTCACTTTAATAATGCCGCGTCTTTGAGAATTAGACTCGCCGGCATTTATTATCAAAATGGCGTAGCCTTCTTCTACAGGGACGTAAAAAAACAGCTTTTCGTCCGATGATGCCCCAAAAAGCGAATACATTAAATTTTCGCTTGTTTTTTGATTGTTTTCGGTATGTGTATACTCATAAAATGGAATTTCTATGCTGCGTATATATTCGCCGGTTTCTGTATCAACAATCCAAATCCATGAACTTTCCACCTCAACGCCGGTTTTTGTATTTATTACCGGGTCGACAATTTCGCGGTAATAGTTAATTTTAAGATATATAAACGGCGCATCCGGAGCTACGGCAATACTTTCAAAAGAAGCTAAAACGCCTTCATGCCCTTCTGGTATGGGAAGTTTTTCATTGTAAAATTCAAGCGTTGTTCTATGGTCTCCGCCTGCGTCATAACAGTAAACCTTTATTCCTTTGGAAAACCGGCAGGCCACCACAAGCTCGTCTTTGCGTGATGTCCAAATCCCTTCAACACGGGCGAATGGGGTGCCGCCGCGTCCTTCCTGTCCAAGGTACTCAATAAAACGCCCATTTTCGTCAAAATGAAGCACTATACTGTCTAAAATTGCCTTTTCCAATGTATCAACATTGTGTCTTTCCGGAGGAAGTTTATCTACAACAAATATTTTTTTTAGCGAATCAACGGCAATATGGGAAGGTTCCTGAAGCGCCCAGGGCTGCGCCCAGCGTGTTTCGGCCGCGTTTTCGCTTTTTGGTTTTAATTGAACCGGCGTCGGATTGTTCTCTTCATTATAAATCATAAAAAGAAGGTCTCCGTATGAATTGTAGCGGACTACTTTATTACCCGTCCCGTTTGTAATAAAAAACTGTCCGTCACGCATAGCAAGTTCTGTTTTTTTAAAACTTCCGCGCCCTTCAATATTAAAAAGGTCAAGCTCATTCTCCATAACGCCAATATCAAATGTGGCAAGATCTTCTCTTTCTATTGAACGAACCGCGGAACGCGAACATGAAGCGCAGAGCAAGGCAGAAAATAAAACGGAACAAGCCAGATATTTAATCATGCAGTCATTTTAATTCAGTGTTACAAGCTCTACAAGAGCGGCGCCGCAAAAAAAATCCATTGCCGCTTTACGCTTAATGCCGGGGCGGCGGCGGTGGAAACGGCTATCCGAAAAGCGGTTATGGTGGTTGGGCTTATAATGGCAGAAATGCAGGCAGCGGCGGCGGAGGCGGCGAAGGCTATGCCGACACTACCAAAATGACCAATTGCTCAGGCAGCGCCGGCTCAAAATCCGGCAGCGGTAAAATAAGAATTTATAAAAAATAAGAGCGCAGGAGTCCATTCGGGCTCCTGCCCCTCTATAACTCAATTTTTTATATATAAAATCAGATTATTCTATTGTAATCAGTATAATGCTGTGAAATAATAAGCATAAACCGTATTAAAAACAGGTTAATCTTAAACGGCTTTTATCAAACTTTAATGATAATGCCAAAAATGCGGTTTTATAGGAGATAAAAATGGCAAATTATTTTACAGGGAACAAAGAATACTTCCCTGAAATTAAAAAAATCGCTTACGAAGGGCCAAAATCAAAAAACCCGATGGCGTTCAAGTATTACGATGCGGAAAAAAGCATTGCCGGCAAAAAAATGCGCGATCATTTGCGTTTTGCTATAGCATACTGGCACAGCTTCTGCGGAGACGGGGCAGACCCTTTTGGGGCGGCAACTCATATTTTTCCGTGGAACAGCTCAGGCGACCCTGTTCAGAATGCAATAAACAAAGCGGACGCCGCTTTTGAATTCATTAGCAAAATAGGAGCGCCATACTACGCCTGGCACGACAGGGATATAGCGCCGGAAGGTAAAGACGCGGACGATTCGGCTAAAATACTCGAAAAAATTACGGACGAGTTAAAAAAACGCCAGGACGCTACAGGCGTAAAACTGCTTTGGGGAACAGCAAATGTGTTTTCCAATCCACGTTTTATGAATGGCGCGGCTACAAACCCTGATTTTGCGGTTGTAGCTCATGCGGCAAATCAAATTCAACACGCCATTGACGGCACAATAAAGCTTGGCGGCGAAGGTTACACGTTTTGGGGCGGGCGCGAAGGTTATATGTCAATTTTAAATACCGACATGAAGCGCGAAAAGGAACATCTTGCTATGATACTTTCTATTTCCCGCGATTATGCCCGCAGTAAAGGCTTTAAAGGCTGTTTTTATATTGAACCCAAACCTATGGAGCCAACGAAACATCAATACGATTTTGACAGCGAAACGGTAATCGGCTTTTTGCGCGCGCATGGTTTGGATAAAGATTTTAAGCTCAATATAGAAGCTAACCACGCTGAACTTGCAGGGCACGATTTTGTTCACGAACTGTCCGTTTGTGTGGATAACGATATGCTTGGCAGTGTGGACGCGAATCGTGGTGAGCCGCGCAACGGCTGGGATACAGACCAGTTCCCGTCAAGCGTCTACGAAACAACGCTTGCAATGTGCCAAATACTTCGTATGGGCGGTTTTAAAACAGGCGGGCTTAATTTTGACGCAAAAATTCGCCGTAATTCCGTTGACGCGGAAGACTTGTTTATAGCGCATATCGGCGGCATGGACACATTCGCGTTTGGACTGGAAAAAGCGGCGGCCATTGCCGCAGACGGCAGGCTGCCGGATTTACTCAAAAAACGCTATTCTAGTTTTGATTCAGGAGACGGCGCAAAATTTGAAAAAGGCGGTTTTAAATTAAACGAGCTTGCCGCGCTTGCCAAAGATTACGGCAAAACCGGCTGGACATCCGGCAAACAGGAACTATACGAAAATATTTTGCAAGAAATTTTATTAAGTTAAATATAAATACTTGCTTTGCTCCATGGCGCTCAAATTCTATTTGAGCGCTTTTTTTTTGCGTTTATATACTTTTGCGCCGCAGGCAGCTGGCTAGCCGGAGGCCGCCATTGCCGCGCCGCAGGCAGCCTGCTGCCGCCATTGCCGCGCTGCAAGCAAGCTGGCTAGCCGCAGGCAGCAAAAGGGCAGGGCAGGCAGCCTGCTGCCGGCCATTGCCGCGCCGAATGCAGCCATTTGCAAGGCCGCCACATCAATCGTAGCCGCTGGCCGAAACGCCGGCGCTGGCCGCCGCAGGCAGCAAAAGGGCAGGGCAGACTTGCGAATAACGCGGCAACAGGTTGCGTCAGGCCGCAATCGCATAAGGCGCGGTCGCAGCCAAAGCCCGCAGGCGGATATGGGTTTTTATTTTAACTGTTAAGCGTTAAAATAAAAGCATGATAGTTATGAAATTTGGCGGTTCTTCCATTGCCAATGCAGAACGTTTTAAGCATATTGCCGGTATAGTCCGCGCGCGGCTTTCGCAAAAACCGGTGCTTGTGCTTTCCGCAATGGGCGATACAACAGATAATCTTTTGGAAGCAGCGGAAGCGGCGCTTAAGGAAGGCCCTGTTAGTGTTGAGCCTTCCTTAGAACGTATAACCGGACTTCACCTGTGCGCGCTGCGCGAACTTGGAATATCAAACTCAGTTCCGGAGAATATAAAAACACTGCTTTCGGAGCTTGGTACCCTGCTTGCCGGAATTTCACTTATAGGCGAGTTTTCTCTGCGAAGTAAAGATTTTCTTGTCTCTTTTGGAGAGCGTCTTTCCATTCGTGTTGCTGAAAGTTTTTTTTCGTCATTGGGAATACCCTGCAAAGCGCTGGACGCATGGGAAGCCGGTATTGTAAGCGATTCCAATTGGACGGCCGCCGAAATTTTGGAAGAATCATGGAAAAACGTTCCTGAAATTTTATGCCCTTTAACAGAATCCGGAGTTTTGCCAATAGTTACCGGTTTTATCGCAAAAAACAAAAACGGCGGCATTACAACGCTTGGACGCGGCGGTTCTGACCTTACCGCTACTTTTATTGCCGCCGCTTGTAACGCTAAAGAAGCGCAAATCTGGAAGGACGTAGACGGCATAATGAGCTTTGACCCGCGTAAAATCGCGGCCGCAAAACCTGTTCCGCAGATAAGTTACGACGAAGCCGCCGAGCTTGCCTATTTTGGCGCGCAGGTTCTGCACCCGCGCGCTATGCTGCCATGCCGAAAGACCGGTACGCCTGTGCTTGTAAAAAACTCCTATAACCCCGAAGCTTCCGGAACCAAAATTTCCGGCAAAGCGCCGGAGGATGCGCCGGTTAGGGCTTTAACTTCCAGAAGCGGAGTATCGCTTGTGGATATTGTTTCTGCGCACATGCTTGGGCAGAGCGGCTTTTTGGGAGAGGTGTTTGCCGCTTTTGCGCGTAATAAAATTTCTGTGGATATGGTCGCTACAAGCGAGGTATCGGTTTCTGTAACACTGGATTCAGCCTACGCGCTTGACGCGCTTTGCGCGGAGCTTAGCCGCATTGCCCATGTTGAATTAAAAACAAATAAAGCGATTGTAACTGTAATTTGTGATACACGTTCTTCATCAAAAATTTTGGAACAGGCGTTTTCCGTGTTCGGTTCGATTGGCGTACAGGTGGAAATGATTTCGCAGGGCGCAAGCAAAGTAAATATCTCGTTTGTTGTTACAGAAGATGACGCGCCGGCTGTTATTCGCGGCCTGCATAGCGCTTTTTTTGAATAAAAATGGATATTGAATTTTTAGAAGCGCGTTCTCAAATTATTCAAAAAACGCGTGATTTTTTTAAGGCGCGCGGATTTTTGGAAGTTGAAACTCCGCTGCTTTCGCCGGATTTAATACCGGAAACCTCGATTGAGGTATTTAAGACTGAACTTTTGGAGGCGAAAAGCGCCCCTCCAAAACCGCTATACCTTGTTCCATCTCCTGAAATTTACATGAAAAAGCTTATAGCCCGTCATTCACGGAATATTTTTCAAATTTCAAAATGTTTTCGTAATTGTGAATATTCAACTCCAATACATAATTTTGAGTTTACAATGCTGGAATTTTATACGATTAACGCTGATTATTTGGAATCTCTTTCTATAACCGAAGCGTTGTTTGATTCGCTTTGCGGAACGCAGGTTTTTCAGATTCCGTTTAAAAGAGTTACTATGGAGGACGCATTTAAACTTCATGCGGGATTCAGCCTGCTGGAAGCAATAAAAAAAGAGCGTCTTCAATTTCATGCAAAAGCGCTTGGTCTGGAAACAAGAAGCGGGGCAAGCGCCGAAGAACTTTTTAATCTTATTTTTATTCATTCTGTAGAGCCAAAACTCCGTAACGAACGCTCTCTGGCGCTTATCGATTATCCTGCCGCCGTGCCATGTCTTGCCGCCCCAAATCCTGACGGGCTTACATTGCAGCGTTGGGAGTTATATGTTAAGGGGATAGAAATGGCAAATTGTTACAGCGAAGAAACCCGCGCTGAAGCTGTTAAAGCGTATTTTGAAGTTCAATCTGAGCAAAAACGGCTTAGCGCCCGTATTCCTCACAATGTTGACAGCGATTACTGGAAAATATTTCAGCGTTCGGATTCAAAGCCGAATCTTGCTTATTCAGGCGTTGCCATAGGCTTTGACAGGCTTATAATGGCAATTTGCGGATTAAAAAATATAGACGCCATTTTGCCATAAAACCGCCTCTTTAAGCTTTTCCCGGCGGCATTACAAGTTTAAGCTTTTTCCGGCGGCATTACAGACGCAAAATTTATTTAAAAGATACGGGCTGGACAAAGCGCCGGATAAATATTAGACTTTTCTGAAAACGTTTGCAAAATACTTGCATAAATTATGGAGGTTTTATTATGAAGACATTGCGCTTAACTGTTGGCCAGGCGGTGTTAAAGTTTTTGGATCAGCAGTATGTAGAGTTTGACGGCAAAGAAAACAAATTTGTCGAAGGTGTATTTGGTATTTTTGGTCATGGCGTAGTTGTGGGGCTTGGCGAAGCACTGGCGGCGCATGACCATAACTTGCGTTTTTATCAGGCAAAAAACGAACAGGGCGCAGGCCATGCAGCCATGGGTTTTGCCAAACAGAACAACCGGCTAAAGATTATGGCGGTTTGCAGTTCAATAGGGCCTGGAGCGCTCAACATGGTAACTGCGGCCGGTACGGCGACGGTAAATCATATTCCGGTATTGTTTTTGCCGGGCGATGTATTTGCGTGCAGGCAGCCTGACCCTGTGCTTCAGCAGGTAGAAACACCGAATGACTATACCAATTCGGCAAGCGACGCATTTCGCGCTGTAAGCCGGTATTGGGACAGGGTAGTGCGCCCCGAACAGCTTATGGTGGCTATGCTTAACGCTATGCGTGTGTTGACCGACCCTGCGGAGACCGGCGCAGTTACTGTATCACTTCCACAGGATGTTCAGGGAGAGGCCTTCGATTATCCTGAGGAGTTTTTTGCAAAGCGGGTTCATCATATTGAACGCAGGATGCCAACTGAAGGGCAGATTAAAAGGGCAGAGTCCCTGTTACGCGGGGCGGAAAAGCCGCTTGTAATTTGCGGCGGAGGCGTGCGTTACTCGAAAGCCGGCGCTGCGCTGCAGGCGTTTTGCGCCGCGCATGATATTCCTTTTGCGGAAACCCAGGCCGGTAAAGGGACTATAGACTGGGATAATCCATGGAATTTATCTGGAATTGGCGTTACAGGGAGTCTTGCGGCAAATAAACTGGCAAAAGAATCCGATTTGGTTATAGCGGCGGGAACACGGCTTGGAGATTTTACAACCTGTTCAAAATGGCTGTTCCAAAACCCGCGCTGTAAGTTTTTGGGAATAAATGTTTCCTCTTTTGACGCTTACAAAATGAATGCCGAACCTATAGTGGCGGATGTTAAACTTACGCTGGAAGCGCTTTCCGGCGCCGCAAACGGGTATAAATCAAAGTGGGGCGCTCTTGTAAAAAATGTTAAAACCGAATGGAATACCGAAGTAGACAGGCTTTATAGCGAAGATGACCCGAAGGGGCTTTCGCAGGCGCGCGTGCTTGGCGAACTTAACGACAGGCTTCTTGAAAAAGATACAATAGTGGTTTCCGGTTCAGGGTCTATACCAAGCGATATGCAGCGTGTTTGGCGGGTTAGAAAGGCGGATACCTACCACATGGAGTATGGTTTCTCGTGTATGGGCTATGAAGTGGCGGCGGCGCTCGGCGCAAAAATTGCCTTTCCTGGGTCTGAAGTTGTGGCGCTTGTTGGAGACGGGGCGTATACTATGCTCCACACAGAGCTTTTAACCGCCGTACAGGAAGGGCTTAAAATTATCGTTATTGTGCTGGATAACGCCGGTTTCCATTGCATCGACAACTTGCAGAACAGCCAGGCGATTGAACATTTTGGCAACGAATGGAAAAAGCGCGGCGCAAGCGGCAGGCTTGACGGAGAAAGCGTCTCTGTGGATTACGCAAAAAATGGCGAGAGCTGGGGGGCAAAAGGCTTTAGCGCCCGCAATGTTTCTGAATTAAAAGATGCTGTAAAAAAAGCGCTTGCCGAAAAAGGCCCTGTTGTAATTGACGTAAAAACAACGCCCAAGTCTATGACTAAAGGCTACGATTCCTGGTGGCGCGTAGGAACAGCGCAGGTTTCTTCTAACCAGGCTGTAGAAAAAGCGGCAAAGGCTATAGCGGCGGAACTTTCAAAAGCCAGAAAATATTAAAAAGTTTTGCGGTTTATTTGCCGATAATTTGAAAGGAAGTGTAGTTTACTCATAAAAATTGATGAACCATGCGGAATAAAATTACCGTGTGATTTTATGTGTATTCTGCGCTTCTTTTCGGATTATTTGATGAAGAAAACCGTATTTCTGATTATAATTGCTTTCTCTTTTGAAAATGCCGCGCTTAACGCTCAGAGCTGGTTTTCTTTGGGATTGCAGGGCGGAATTTATGGCTCGCTTCCGCAGGATTTTGACAAGTCGGCAATAGCGCGTTATGTTTTCAATGGTAATACTGTTGTTGAAGACAAAAGATATCATATTTTTACTTATGAGCAATACGGTTATTTTATTAACGAAAAAGACGAGTTTGCCGTTTCTCCGGTTGCCGCAATTACTATTGGTTATGAATCAAAACGCTTTGCGTTTCTTACAGGCGCGGAGCTTATATATAATATAAACGAAAATTTTGCCTTATTCGACACTAAAGGTAAATGTATTACTGTAGCCGGCTATACTTATTCGGTTATAAATGTGCCTTTAAATATCAATTTGTATTTTATAAGTAAGCCAAAGTTTAAAATGGGGGTTTCGCTGGGTGCTTTTATTTCTTTTCCTCTGGGAGATGTACTAAAATCGCTGCCGGCGTTAGGCGGCGCGACGCCTGTAGATATATTTAACCTAAATCCGCCGCAGCCTCAGCGTTACCATAAATCTTACGATGAATATTTGAAAAACTATATAAACGCCGGAATTCGCGGCGGCCTGACTTTTGAATTTCCAGTTGGACGGCACGGTGCAGTTTCGCTGGACATTCAATATTTACGGGCCTTAACCAGCGGCACATCTTCAATGATGATTGGAGAATATATTACAGGAGACAATGCAGTTGAAGACACAGAGCGTAAAATTACAATAATGGGCGGCCCCAGAATAACGGTTGGTTACAAATTTAAATTTGAATTAAAAGGCTCGTCCGGCGCGGACGGCGGCGGAGCATCGCTTGAAACAAACAGGTATTTTATTGTTGTGGACGAACAGACAGAAGGGCCGCTTTCTCTTGCCGAAATGCGTTCTCTTATAGAAAAAAAAGTTATAAGCAGCGAAACTATGCTTTGGAAAAAAGGGCTTACAAATTGGGTCAAAGCTTCAACCTTTACAGAGTTAAACGATTTTTTTGAAGCAGCGGAATAATTTTTTATATTCAGGAAATTGATAATTCTTCAAGGCGCGCGCGGACTAATGCGGCGTCTTCATTTTTATATTTTGAAAGAACAGCCGCCACAACATCATAACCAAGCGAAGGAATAAAAGAAGCCGCAAACGCAAAAGACGCTTCAAGGTTAGCGGAACAACGCGCAGTATTGGCTTCTATTGCGTTTATGCATTTTTCGCGCAAAATAACGGAAGCGCGGCAAAGCAGCGTAAGGCTTTCCAAAAGCGCGTCCGCAATTAAAGGCAAAAATGCGTTTAATTCAAACTCTCCGCGGGAGGCGGCAAGCGCTATCGCAAAATCGTTCGCTTGAACACGCATTGCGGCCTGCATTGTCATCTCCGGAATAACCGGATTTACCTTTCCAGGCATTATCGTGCTTCCAGCCTGCATGGCGGGCAGTTTTAATTCTCCTATTCCGCCTGCCGGGCCAGAAGCCATAAGGCGCAGGTCATTTGAAATTTTTGTTAAATTAACCGAAAGTGCCTTTAACATACCGGAAACTTCAACAAAAACATCGTTGTTTTGTGTAACATCCATTGGATATTCAGCCGCGGCAAGTCCTATTCCTGTAATGGAACGGAGCTTTTCTATAACCAGCGCCGCATAACGGTGGTGCAGTCCGCGCCAGTTTTTATCCTTTGCTGCGATAAACCCTACCGCGGCGCCGCCTATATTAACCTGCCTAAGCCGTTCCTCTGTTTTGTAAAGCCGCCACCTGTCACGGGCAACCGCCTGTGCCCATGCGCCAAACTCACTGCCCAAAGTTATTGGAACCGCGTCCATAAGCTCTGTCCGGCCAAGTTTTGCTATACCGTCAAATTCATTTTCTTTTCGTTGAAGCGCTTCCTGCAATGCCGCGCAAGATGCGGAAAGCTCGCGTACAAGGAGAATCGCGGCAATACGCAGCGCTGTTGGATAAACATCATTTGTAGACTGGCCGCGATTAACATCATCAAGAGGGTGCAACGCCGCATAATCGCCATGATTTTTTCCCAATATCTCTAATGCGCGGTTTGCAAGCGCTTCGTTTACATTCATGTTTACAGAAGTCCCCGCGCCTCCGGCAAGCGCATCTACAATAAAAACGTCTTTATTATTTTCCAAATTTGCCGCTAAATCATCGCAGGCGTGTTCTATTGCGCTGAATTTTTCGCTTTCCGCAGGCATAAGTTCACGCCACGAGAGCGCGGCCGCTTTTTTTACATCGAGCATTGCGCGAATAAGATGATTGCTTACACGTTTGTAGCCAAGCGGAAAGTTTTCACAGGCCCTGTAAGTTTGAATTCCATAAAGCGCCGCGGCGGGAATTTCTACGCTTCCAAGAAAATCTGTTTCTCTCCTGTCCATATTATTTTATGCCAAGCAATCTTGCATATTCATCAAGCGCGGCATCGCCGGAATCGGCGGAAAGCGCTTTTTTGGTAAGCGCCTTACCCAACTGTACGCCTTCCTGGTCAAAACTGTTTAAATTCCAGATAAAACCCTGGAACATAACTTTGTTTTCAAAATGAGCCAAAAGCGCTCCCAGCGCCTGCGGAGTAAGGCGCTGCCCATAGATAAGGCTGGAAGGACGGCCGCCTGAAAACGCTTTGTTCGGATTTGAATCGGCTTTGCCTTTTGCAAACGCCACTATCTGTGCAGCAAGATTTGCGTTCAACTTTGTCTGGCTGCTTGAACCTTCCACCTCTACATCTTCTCCACGCTGTGATTCTTTAAATCCAACAAACTGCAGCGGAATAATTGAAGTTCCCTGGTGTAAGAGCTGGTAAAATGAATGTTGGCCATTTGTGCCGGGCTCGCCAAAAATTACAGGCCCTGTAACATATTTTATCGCCTTGCCAAAGCGGTTTACGCTCTTTCCGTTGGATTCCATGTCAAGCTGCTGTAAATGAGCGGGAAAGCGAATCAGCGCCTGACTGTAAGGCAGTACGGCGGTAGCGCCATAGCCCAGAAAATTACGTTCCCACACGCCAAAAAGCGCGTCCAAAAGCGCGGCGTTGTTACTAATATTTGGGATAAGCGCGTTCTTGTCCGCTTCATGCGCTCCTTCAAGTAGCGCGCCAAAGGTTTCTCCGCCAAACGCAAGCGAAAGCACAACGCCGCCTACGGCGGAAGTTCCTGAATAACGCCCGCCTATGTAGTCATCTATATAAAATGAATCAAGATAATCTTTATTGTGCGCCAGAGGGCTGGTTTCGCTTGTTACCGCTACAATATGCTTTGAAGGTTCAAGTCCGGACTTTATAAGCTTTGCCTTTACAAAAAGCTCATTTGCAAGCGTTTCCTGGGTTGTTCCACTCTTGGAAACTAAAATAAAAAGAGTTTCCGCAGGTTTTATGCTGGAAAGCACCGCAGCGCCATCGTCCGGGTCAACGTTGGAAATAAATAAAGCTTTTAGTTTTCGTTTGTTTTCTGTCTCTGCCCAGCCTTCCAGTGCGTGATACAGGGCGCGCGGGCCCAGGTCGGAGCCGCCTATGCCTATTTGAACCGCAGTTGTAAAAGTTTCGCCTGTGCTGCCACGAATCTTTCCCGAATGAACCGCGCCGGCAAAAGCCGAATAACGTTCAAATTCTTTTTTGTAAAAAGCTCCCAAATCGTTGCCCTTTTCCACAACATTTTTGCCAAGCTGCCCGCGCAGAAGATGATGAAGCACACGCCGTTTTTCTCCTGTGTTCATAACTTCACCGTCTAAAAGCAGCTTGTATTTTTCTATAAGCTCCTGTTCATCGGCAAGTTCCTGCAGTGTGGTTAAAAGGCTTGTGCTGCTGTGTTTGGCCGCCCAGTTATAGCAAAGTCCCGCCGCAAAAGGCGTTGAACAGCCTCTAATGCGCGCCGTATCCAGGACGCTGCCAAGCTCTAACGGTTTAAATTTTTTGGCTGTTTTTAGCAGCTTTTTGTAAGACGCAGTCTTGTTAAAATCCAAAAACTTCATAACTCCTCTCTCCTCCGGTACTTATGCATTGTATGCAATAACAATACAAACTTCCATACACTTTTCCAAGAGTGCCGTTTTTACAGTCTTGCTAATACGCCTTTATTTCATAATAATTGAACTGTGCTTTATTGGTTAAAAAAATTCTGCCTCGCTGCGCTGCCGCTAATTTTGACGGCGTCAGTTTCCGGCTGTTCACGCCGTAGTGTTTCTTATGAAATACAGCTTCCTGTAACCGCGCCGCTTTCACGCTCGGTAATAGGATATGGTGTTATAGCGTCAAGTTATACTCATGTGCTGGACAGGCGCGATATTAACGGCGAGCCTCTTGGCCTTTTGCGTAAGGGTTCTATTGTTGAGATTCTTGAACGCCGGCCTGTAGTGCAAAACAACAAAGCGGAAAGCTGGGTGTTTGTATCCGGCACTTACACAGGATGGCTGCGTGAAGACGAATTGAATGTTTACGATTATCGCGCCCAGGCGGAAACCGCTGCCGGTAACATTCGTCAATAAAATTTAAGGCGCTTTGCAGCGCATTTTTCCCCAAAATGTTTACATAAGTTGCCGGCAGGAAAAAATGCTTTTTATTGCGTGATATTGAATTTTGGAAAAAGCGCGTAAACAGCGGTTAAATCGTTGTTTATAGCGATTTAACCGTCATTTATTGCAACTTTATTAAATCGGGCAACCCGGATTCGAACCGGGGACCCCAAGTCCCCCAGACTTGTACGCTAACCAACTGCGCTATTGCCCGAAAATTTTTATGTATACTCAAAACCTTTGCGGTTTGGAATATACATAAAAACAGTTCTACTTTTTGCCCCTTGCAGGCCCGGACGCTTTTTTTGCCGGAGCGGCGTTTTTTTGTTCAACGCGGTCAAGCGCCTGTGCGGGAAAAGTCCCCTGCTGCGCGTCTCCGTTTGACGAAAACCATACCGTTGTTACCTGTTTTGCCTCTTCATTTACAGACAAAACGACCATTTTGGGGCTGCCTGGCAGACCGCTTACCGAAACTAAATCCGCAATAAGCGAACCAGTCGCGCGTACACTCATATCTTCCTCCTGATAATCCTGTTATTATATTAAACATTAGCACATACTAAAAAAACGCGCAACCATACAGCTATCATCTTAAAGAGCATTTATGCCAGACGGCAGCTGTTGGCACCATGGCGGCGCGCAGCTTTTGACACCATGGCGGCGCGCAGCTTTTGACACCATGGCGGCGCACAGCTTTGACACCATGGCGGCGCACAGCTTTGACAACATGGCGGCGCGCGGCCTGGTCTTTAACAAAAGGTATAAAAAAGTTAAACTTCTGGCCATGGGTTTTTTGCTCTGCTAGTCAAGCAAATTGTTTTATTATACAATACGAAATATTTTAATATCTGGTTGTTGTCCAGAGAAAGAGGAGAAAATGGCGGAAAAATTTTTGGATTGTATGGGAGACGCTTGTCCGGCTCCATTAATGAAGGCGCAGAACGAACTTGCGGCAATGAAGGCAGGAGATGTACTCACGTTGAATGTTGATTACATCTGCGCGATGAAAAACGTGCCCGCCTGGGCGCGCGAACAAGGTTACAATGTCGAAGTCAAAGAAATTGATGAAGACGAGTGGGACATTGTTATCGAAAAGACAAAATAAGGAGGGTCTGTGAACGAAAAGAAAGAGAGCTATTATGAAATACTTATAAAAAATGAATGGAGTTATACAAAGGCCGCTGTAATTCTTGCCGTGCTGGCAACCGCGCTTATGGCCTTTGCCAGCCCGTGGGGCGTAACAGGGGTATTATCAACCTGGGGAGGAAAGTTTTTAGGCCTTTTCGGCCTCAGTCTGGACGGATGGCTTAAAAGGGATTTATCAAAATTCAATCCCCTTGCAAAGGATACGATGATAAACGTTGGCGTCGCTTTTGGCGCTTTTATTTCGTCTCTGCTTGCCGCCCAATGGAAATTCCGCCATATAAAAAGTATCCGGCAGGTATGGGCGGCGATTATAGGCGGGCTTTTTATGGGTATAGGCTCGCGCATAGGCCCCGGCTGTAACATCGGCGCTATGTTTTCCGGTATTCCCGCTTTTTCATTAAGCGGTTGGGTGTTTTTTGTATTCGTATTTTTTGGCTCCATAGCCGGTGGAAAATTGCTGCCATGGTTTATCCCGCCGCTTTCTTACACGCGCAGGCAGGAACCCAAAAGATTAAGCCCTGCGCAGCGCAGTCTTAGACGGAAAATTCAGATTTCGCTTGGTGTGTTGTTTATCGCGGCATGGCTTGTATTTGCGGCGGCAAGCGGCGCAAGCGCCCCTGCGGCAGGGTTTATCGTATTTATTGGACTGGGGCTTGGGTATACGATGCAACATTCGCGTTTTTGCTTTACTTCGGCGTTCCGCGACCCAACGCTCACAGGCGGAACCAAAATGACAAAGGCGCTGCTTGTATCGCTGGGCATTGCCACCATAGGTTTTGCCGGCGTCCATATATCGCGCTATGGCGTTGACCTTTCCAAACTGCCTGAAAACATGGGTGCCCTTGCGCGCCCTGTGGGGCTTCATCTGGTTATCGGGGCATTTTTGTTCGGAATAGGCGCTGTGCTTGCCGGAGGCTGCGCTTCGGGGACGCTTATGCGTTTCGGCGAAGGCTATCTTCAGAGTATGCTGGCGTTCGTTACTTTTGTTTTGGGCGCGATTATTGGAGATGGATTATACGCCAACTACATCGTTAAAAGCGCGTTTCTCTATTCCGGCAAAGGCGTGTATTTGCCTGCGGCGCTTGGCGGTTACGGACAGGCAATATTGATTCAACTTTTGCTTTTGGCGCTATTGTGGATTCTTGCCGACTGGTGGGAGAAAAAGAAAATTGCCTGCTTCGGCAAAGATTAAAGGAAAATTATGAAAAACAAAAAAAAGGCAGCGTCTACGGCGCTTGCCGGACTGTTAGCGGCGGTAACTGTTGTTTTAGCGGCGGCGCTTGTTTTTGGCGCCTGTAAAAAAGGGGCCGGCTCTGCCGCAGGCGGGGCGGCAGAGGTTACGCGCAAGGGCATTGTAACCTACGATTTTGAACTGCAAACCGCGCCGGATGCGAAACACGCTGTGCTTTTTACGCCTGTTCCGCTTTCGGACGCAAATCAGGATATTTCTGAATTGACATTCAACGGCAATTATTCACGCTGTTCCATTAAAGAAAATGCGGCCAAAAAAACCACATATCTTGCCGCCGAATGGGACAACATTACGGAGACGCCTAAACTTTCATTCTCCTTTCATGTGGATTCTCACTACAAAAAGGGGGATGCTTTGCAGGATGGAGGCGCTGATATTCCGGCGGATGTAAAACCATACCTCGAAGCCAATATGTATATACCATGTGAAGATAAAACAATAACAGCTGATGCCGCGGAAGCGGCAGCCAATGCCGCAACCTTGCTGGACAAAGCCAGAGGCGTATATGACTGGACGATAAGCCATACCTTTCGCGACCCGGATGTAAAAGGCTGCGGTCTGGGCAGAGCCATAGAAACGCTGACTGAAGCGCGCGGCGGTGGAAAGTGCGCAGACATAAGTTCTGTTTTTGTTACGGTGCTTCGCGCCGCCGGCGTTCCGGCGCGGGATGTCTTCGGCCTGCGCACTGGCGGCAAGGATGGAGAGATAAGCGGCGACTTTCACTGCTGGACTGAATTTTATCTTCCAGGACGCGGATGGGTTCAGGCTGACCCGGCGGATGTGCGCAAAGCTATGCTTCTGGAAAAACTTGAACTGGGCGATGCCAAAACCAAAGAATGGACTGAGTTTTTTTGGAATGGCGACAATCTGTTTCGCATAGCTTTGAACCGTGGCGACCGCGGTATGGTATTCGATCCCGCTCAACAGGGCGAGCCTTTGGAATATTTTATGTATCCCTTTGCCCAGGTGGATGGAAAAACTCTCGATTATTTTAGCCCCAATGAGTTCAAGTATAAGGTTTCTTTCAAGGGCAGCATGGAATGAGCCGCCCTGTTTGCCGGCGGGATTTTTGCCACTGTGCCGCGTAATGAGCGGGCAGAAGAGGACACATGATAGAAATCAAACGCTTGAGAAAAATGTACAACGGAGTGTCAATACTTAACGATGTTACGGCAAATATCCCGCGGGGAAGTATTTTTGGCGTCATCGGGCAAAGCGGTTCAGGCAAATCGACGTTACTGCGCTGCGTTAACGGACTGGAAAAATTCAACGGAGGAGCAATATATGTAGACGGTGTTTCGGTCGGAGATATGGATAAGAGCGCTCTAAGGCAGCTTCGGAAAAATATCGGCATGATATTTCAGGATTTTGCATTGCTGGAACGTAAAACTGTTTTTGAAAATGTATGCCTGCCAATGGAATGTTGGAATTATTCGCCAAATGAAAAAAAAGAAAAAGCGGTTTCTCTCTTAAAACGTGTCGGACTGGAAAATAAAATGTATGCTATGCCGCGTGAGTTATCGGGCGGGCAAAAGCAACGGGTTGCTATCGCCAGAGCCTTGACCCTTGACCCGAAGGTATTGCTTTGCGACGAAGCGACTTCCGCGCTTGACCCGCAGATAACGGAATCGATTCTGGATTTACTTGCGGATATAAACAGTGAACTTGGATTAACTATCATGCTTGTTACCCACGAAATGGAAGCGGTAAAGCGAATATGCGACAGGGTAGCGATACTGTCCGGAGGAAACATTCCGCTTGAAGGAACGGTAAGCGATGTATTTATGAGCGAGCATTACGCGCTGGTTAATTTGGTAAAGACGCCGCGTTTTCAGGCGGAAAAAGGCAAAACCATTCTGCGTATTTCCGTTATAGATAACGAAACGCAGGCAGATGTGTTATACACGCTGGCAAAAATTGTTTCGTACCGGCTTGTGTACGCCGGTATGAGCGCGTTTCGCGGTAAAATTCAGGGGCATCTTTATCTTGAGATAGACTATGCGCAGTTTTTGGAAACAAGCGCGTATTTGCGAAAGCGTGGCCTTGTTTTCCGTGAGGAGGATAAAAAAATATGTTAGATCAATCAAGATTTTTTGAATATTGGTCTGACATTATTTTACCCGCAGTGTGGGCTACTCTGCGGATGCTTTCGGTTTCCATGCTTTTAGGATTTGTAATAGGTACGGCTTGTGGTATTGCTATGGTTGTTATTTCACCGTTTGGATTGCGCCCAAAACCGCGGCTTTACAAGGCGGCAGGTTTTATTATCAATATGATTCGTTCATTTCCGGTGATAATTCTTATCGTTGCGATGTCTCCTGTTACAAAAGTATTGGTAGGCACTTCTATAGGCGAGAAAGCCGCGATAGTTCCACTGACTTTGGCGGCCTTTCCGGTAATTGCCCGGCAGATAGAAGCGAGTCTTTTGGAAGTGAATCCAAGTGTCGTACTTGCAGCAAGATCCTTCGGCGCAAGCGACTTTCACATAGTATTCAAAGTATTGTTTGTTGAAGCTCTGCCTTCAATTATATCAGGAATGACGACGATTACGATTTTATTTCTGGCAAGCACTACTTTAGCGGGAGCGGTCGGAGCTGGCGGGCTTGGAGCCGTTGCGCTGACCTACGGGTATCAGCGGTTTGATGACGTAATGATGTACGCAATAGTAGGACTGCTGTTTTTTATGGTACTGCTTATTCAGGGAATCGGCGAGTTGCTTTATAGAAACTCAAAAAAACAATTTAGGAGAATAGGAGAAAAAAATGAAATTAAAAAGTGTTAAGATTTTGGCGGTAGTATTGGTGTTTTTAGTGTCCGGCTGTTCAAAGTCTCAGCAGAAAAGTGTTACCGTTAAAGAAATCAATGTCGCCTGCGGCGAGACGGTTCAAGCGTTGCTAAAGGAAGCAATTCCGTACATGGAGGCGAAAGGGTATAAAATGAAATATACGCTTTTCGATAACAACCGGAATACCCTTGCTGCCTTAAACGACGGCAGTGTAGATGCTGTGTTTGCTGTGCATAAGCCGTTTATGCAGAGTTTCAACGAGGCCGCCGGCGCTGATTTGATAATGCAAGAGCCCTATGTTTACACCGTTGGGATGGGTTTGTTTTCGGATAAGTACGACAGCATTGCTGCGATTCCCGAAGGCGCGACTATTACGATAGCCAATGACGCTATGAATATGGACAGAGGGCTTCGCATTTTAGAGTTTGCAGGGCTTATTGTTTTAAATCCCGATGTAGAACGGGCAACGGTTATAGATATAAAAGAGAATCCAAAAAAACTTAAATTCGTTGATATGGATCAAACTCAACTTGTGCGGACTTTAGAAAGCGCGGACGGGACTGTAGCGTTTTTCAGTCACATGAAGAACGCCGGACGGGATTTTAACGCCTATCTTGCCCGGGACGAGGATGCGACGCAATATCCGATTGGTTTGGTTATAAAGCCTGCGAGCAAAGATGAGGCATGGGTTGCAGATATTATTGCGGTGCTTCGCAGCGAGCCGGTAAAAGCCTTTGCCAATGAGTATTACGGCGGTTTGTATGAATATTACTGACAAGCGCGATTTTGCAGACTATCAGAATAGATTAACTGTTCTGCTTGGTCTGAATCGCGCTCCTGTTGGTATTCGTTTATTAAAAACGGACGAAGACCTGCGGGACAGCGCCGCGCTTATGCCTGAAGGGGGACTGCCGTACTGTGCGGCGGTATCCAAAGCCGGCAAGGGTGGGCGCTGCAAACTTGGCCCGCGTAATATGTACTGTAAAGCCGGAGCAAACGCGCTTAATATAGTTAAACCAGATGAAGATAGAGTTTCCGGCAAGGTATATGAAAAATTTAAAGTGTACCGGGACGGTGATATTTGCAAAAACATTGGTGCCGGCATGGTGTATCTTGAAGAATCAAACGCGGGTGTGGAGATTATGCCGCTTGCCGATTTTGAAAGCACGCCTGATATTGTTATTATTGTCGCCAATCCTAAAACTGTTATGAGGATAGTGCAGGGCTATGCGTATCATTTTGGACATTTAAAAAATATTAGGATGTCTGGAATGTGCGCGATATGTAATGAATGTACTTCGTATCCTTACACAACCGGCGATATGAATGTTTCAATGCTGTGCGCGGGAACCAGGTGCGTCGGCGGCTGGGGAGATGACGAACTTGCTGCAGGCATCCCTTTTGAAAAATGCAGACTGATTTTGGACGGCATAGAACAAACGGCAAACCCAATGGAAAATGCACAGTCCAAACTTCAGATTACGGAACGGGCAAAAATAAAAAAAACAACTATACCGCCTTTGGATATTAATTATACCTATTATAAAGGCGGTTATGGTCCTATAGCATAGAAGCTGTTCATCGGTTATTTCAAACGGCCTGGCGTTTTTATTTCCGTTTCCTCCTTCCTTCAAAATGTCATTCCCATATTAAAAGCGTATTGCCAAACGTTTTTATCAACGTTATACGCCGCCCCTAACCCCATGCCGGGCATGGCAAGCCGTGAAAAATACATTTGCAGCATTGCAACCGGCCCGTGGTCACATTGATGAGACAACAAATCGCTGTGCGAATACACCGCCTGATACGCGGCTAACAGGGAAACCGTGCCGAATTTGAATTTAAAAAGATATTTTTCCAGCCCTAAA
>JAIRPU010000037.1 GCA_031256815.1 Spirochaetaceae bacterium | reverse complement strand
ATAAGGTGGTGTATTGAGCATAACAAACTGAAGGGATTTTTGGAAGAGAAGAGTTCGGAGGTAATAAATATGTTGATAACAGAATGGGATTGGGACAAGTATGTTGCGGTGCAAAGGCGCGAGGCTGTTGAAGAAGGCATCATTAAAGGGCGTATGGAAGGGCGCATAGAAGGAATGGAAAAAGGGCTTGAAAAAGGACTTGCGGAAGCGGCCCGCAATGCGCTTGCTGTTGGATTGCCGCTGGATATAATCCAGAAGATCACGGGAATTGATACTCGCACAATAGATATATCCGGCAAACAGGACAAGCCGGCCCCGTAACCCCCCCTCCCCCAACATCCAACATCCAACTAAAGAAGCTACTGTTTAGCCGCTGGCAATTTATGTTATAATCAACATGGAGGAACCGAATATGGCGTTTTCGTTAAATTGCTATCCTGTAGTGTTTAGAGCTGCTTTCGACGGCGGTGTTTGGCGCGAAGAATTTCTTGATAAATCCGCAGAAAGCGAAGCAGTCAGGAATTTTTTCCCGGATATGCCCCTTGTTACATACACTTCGCAATATGGGCTTGGTTGTTTTGAAGGCTTAAAGGCGCTGCCGCAAAAATCCGGGGGCATTGCCCTTTTTAGACCAGACCGTAACGCGGCGCGTTTTGCCGCATCTATGAAGGGCCTGTATATGCCGCCTTTTCCCGAAGAACGTTTTGTAGCTGCCTGTATAGAAACCGTCCGTAGAAATGCGGCGCTTGGCGTAACGCCCGCTTATGATAGCGCATGGGAAAAAGACTCATTTATGAACGCCGCTTCGGTTTATATTCGTCCCTGGACATTAAGTGAAGGCGGAATCGGCGTTTCCATTTCGCAGGCTCCATGGGTAATTATTATTTGCACAACGGTAAGCGCCTACTTTAACAATGCGCTTTCCGGTGCGGTAACAAGCAAACGTATAAGGGCAACTCCCAATGGCACAGGCTGGATAAAAGCCGCTTCAAATTATGTAATTTCCGCGCTTGCCAAACACGAAGCTGCGGAGCAGGGGTTTATGGAATGTGTTTTTCTTGATGCAATCGAACAGCGTTATGTTGAAGAAGGTTCTTCCTGCAATATCTTTTTTTATTTAAAGTCCGGCGAACTGGTAACTCCCGCGCTTGGCGACACGATACTGCCTGGAATTACTAGGTTAAGCATAATAGAACTTGCCAAAGATAATGGGATAAAGGTAAGTGAACGCAAAATTAGTATAGAAGAAGCGCTTTCCGAAACAAAAGAATGTTTTGTAAGTGGTACTGCTGCCGGCGCAACGCCAATAGAAAGTCTTACACATAAAGGTAAAAAAGCGGTGTTCAATGGTGGAAAAACCGGCGAGCTTACGGCAAAACTCCGTGATACGATAAAGGGCATTCAGTATGGCTCACAGCCGGACGCCAAAGGCTGGATGACTCATTTATAAGCCGGAATCATGTCGGAAAGCCGGTTTTTTGTTACGGCGCTTTTAGGGCCGCCATTTGGTTTAAATGGGCTTTTGCGCGTTAAATCGCTTTCCGGTGAAACGGCGCATATAAAAAAACTAAAAACCGTAGAGCTTCGGCTTGGTCAAAAAACGGCTTTGTTTAAGATAGAATACTTCGATGAAAAAAACGGCGATCTTCTGGTTAAGTTTGAACAAATAAATTCGCCGGAAGAAGCGCGCCTGTGGCGCGGCGCGGAACTTTTGGTTCCATTGGAACAGGCCGCGCCGTTAAAGTCCAACGAATTTTATATTGAAGATCTAAAACGGCTTGTTTTGTTTTCCGCTTCCGGCGCGGAGCTTGGCGTTGTGCGCGATGTAATAGAAGGCGGCGGTGGTTTTTTGCTTGAAGTAGAACTTTACGGCAAAAAGTCTGAACAAACAAAACTAATACCGTTTAGGGATGTTTTTATTGGCGATATTTCTATAGAAAATAAACGCGCAGTACTGCTTGCGGAGTGGATTTTGGAATAGGCTAATCGTCAGGCAGTTCAATGGCAAAGCGTTTTTCAATCTCTTTTTCGATGCTGTGCCTGGCGCTTATTATAACGTGGTCGCCGGGCTTAAAAACATAATTGCCGCGTGGAATAAAAGATTCTCCTGCGCGGCTGGCAAGCATAACAAGCGCATTGTTTTCAAACTTAAACTCGGTTATGGGGATATTTGCAACGGGCGCGTTCTCTTTAACCTCCAGTTCAAGCACGGCTATACTGCCGTCTCCCAGCCTGTGAATCGACCGTGCGCCGGAAAGTTTACTTAAAATTGAATCCACGATAACAGACTTTATTGGAATTACAACGTCTATTCCAAGCCGGCGGGCAATAGCGGCGTAACCGTCGCTTGCAACCATTGCAAGCGCGCGGCGCACTCCATTTTGTTTTAAATAAAGCGCCGCTATGATGTTCAATTCCTGGTTGCCGGTAGCGGTTACAATCAGGTCGAGTCCGTTAAGCCGTTCTTCAAAAACAAAACTTTCGTCGCTAATATCTTCGTTTAATACTATTGCTTCCGGGAAACGTGCGGAAAGTTCCTTACAAATTGAATAATCGCGCTCAATCAACATTACCTTACGGTTTCTTTTTAGAATAAATCCTTTAAAGAATGAAAAAAAAGAGTCAAGCTTGCTTGTGCGGTTGTCTTTTTCGTGAGTAAGCAGTCCTTCAACGATTAAGGAGCCAATCTGACCGCCGCCGGCTACGCCTATTTTACGAATTACGCCTTCTTTACGGCCGCCCAGTTCAAAAAGCAGTTCTAGTTCATCTCCGGCGGCAAGAATATGCACACGGTCGCCGGCGGCAAGTACTGTTGTGCCGGATGGCAAAATACATTCATTTTGACGTTCAACAAGCGCTACAAGCGTTTCGCCCTGAACAAGATTGCGATAGTTTTTTAACAAAAGCCCGTCAAACGCGCTGCCGCCGGCTACTTCTATAGCGCTTAATTCGTATCTTGTTCCGGCAAATGCAAGCACATTACCGGCGGCGTCATGTTCTATGGCGTTAAGCGCTGTTCTGGAGGCTTCTATGTTTGGGTGAACAAAAAAGTCAACGCCAAACGCGCCGTCTTTTGCGTTTGCTATGTATTGAACATACTCTTCATTTCGCACACAGGCAATTTTTATAAGCCGTGGGTTAAGTCCTGCGGCAAGCGCGCAAATTATTATATTAATTTCGTCATTTCCGGTAACGCAGACAAGCGCGTCCGATTTTTTAATCATTGCGCGGTGCAGTGCTTCGATGCTGTTGCCTTCGTCATGCAAAACCATACAGTCCAGTCTGTTGGAGATATGTCTTGCCCGTTCTTCATTTGATTCAATAATGCTTACGTCATTATGGGTGCGCGAAAGCTGCATGGCCAGTGCCGTGCCAACCTTTCCGGCTCCAACAATTATAACCTTCATATTTTTACCAGCGAATTTCGAAAGCCACCGTATCTTCTGTGGAAAATAAATCGCCCATAGGCGCGCTGTAATTTATCCCGCGGGAGAGCAACTCGGCTTTGCCAACAGGCGGAGAAGCAATTTTATCTGCATTGGCGTTAAAAAAGTCAACTTTGCTGGCTGCGGGCACTTTTAGTTTAAAGTCAAAATTGTAACCAGCAAATACGATAGGAATAAGCTCTTTCATTTCGGATTCATTATAACCGGAAGAAAAAACTATGGTTAAAATTTTTTTACCGTCCACTTCGCTAAGCCGGCATTGCTGTCCCTGTGTATCAAGAAACTCAATAAGAGAATCAATTTTTGTAAACGCAAGCGTTATGTTGTAAATATAATCTTCTTGTTCTAATTTGGAAGAAAACTTTGTAAGCGAAAGCCCGTCTATTCGTTGTACGGTGCGTTTAAAGTCTTCTTCGCCTATTGGAATGGAAGGCATTGTTTCGTTACCGTCGAGTTTGCCAAGGTTTATAAGGTCGGCTGAAATTTTATATACCATAAAGATTGAGCCGCTGCCATCTTTTTTAATGGTAATTTCCGATGATACCCCGAAGCAGGACGCGAAGAGCAGCGCGCTTAAAAAAATTGAAAAAGGCGCCGGCTTCATGATGCGGCTGCCGCGCGGTCTATATTTTTTACAACGAATGCCGATTTTTCATCGCCAAGCGCAAACTCAAATCTTTCGCCGGAACTCTTGCCAAGCATTGCCTCTCCAAATGGGGAAAGATACGAGATAATTTTGTTGTCCGGGTCGCTTTCCCATGGCCCCAAAATGGTGTAAATCTCTTCGTTCCCTGAATTTTCATCGCGCAGTGTTACTTTGGTTCCAAAAGAAACGCTTGTTGTGTTTGTCTGCGCCATATCGAATATTTGCGCTCTGTCAATTTCGCTTTTAAGTTTGGCCACTGTAGAGTTTAGCAGTTCCTGTTTTTCTTTTGCCGCCTTATACTCGGCATTTTCGCGGAGGTCTCCAAGCGAAAGCGCAAAACCAATTTCTTTTGAGTTGGCAGGCACTTCAACTTCCATAATATGTTTTAATCGGCGCTGTTTTTCATCGTATTTTTCTGCGGTAACAAGCAGTTTACGTGTAGCAGAGCCTTTTTCGGTAGTTCCTGCAAACTTAAAGTCGCTAAAACGCTCCCGTATAATTTCGCGCAGATTCACTTTATCCGCCGGGTCAAGCCCGCTTATATCTTCTACAAGAGTCCAAATCCGGATTATGCTTTCGCGCGGGGCGCTGGAAAAATATTCGCCAAGAATCCCTCCGGAAAAAAGCAGCGTCCATGCGGTTTTATTGATTTTTTTGTTCTCTGTTGTATCACGATGATTATCTATTTCGCGGAACGTTATATCGAGTATGTAAAGTAGAGTAATAATTTCTTTTTCTATGGAAAGTGAAGCTCTTTTGTAAAGCGGATTATTTCTGTAATTCTTGTAGAACCAGACAACTGCCTCGCGGTTCATTTTATAATTTTCAAAGCAGTTTTTTATCATGGTTACAATTTTATCTTCCTCGCCTGCTTCTTCCAGCGATTTTAGCATTGGTTCAAACAGCACTTTTGGAAAGAGTGTGATATATACATCCTGCCAATTTTGCGTAAAAAGTTTTATCTGGTGTAAAAAAGAGTGCTGTAGTTTTTCGTCTTTTAAGAGCGTGTATAAATGCGCCGGATTTTCTATCAGTTCAAAAATTGTTACCCAGTTAAACTCGATTTTTGGCGAAAATTGCGGAAAACGGCCGGCCACATCTTTTAAAATGAGATATGAAGCTACAATATATTCTTTTTCTTCGTTGGCAGTTTTTAAAAAACCTTCAAAATACTCTATCATTTCCATAAAAAGTTCGCTTTCCGCTTCTACTTCAACTTTTTGAGTAAACTCACGGAACTTGGAGGCGCGTTTAAAAAACTTTTTTTCCGCTTTAAATTCATTGTATAGTTTTTCTTCCAGAGAAAGAGGCCGGTCGCGGACGGTAAGCACATCGATATTTTCCGAATCTACGCCAAAAATTGAATCTTCTGCTTCCAGCGCTTTTTTTGCTTTTATATTCCAGTTTGTCCATTCACCGGCGCTAAGAACTGCCGGAACAAGTTCTGCTTTTACCTGTTTTAAACTACAGTGATTATCGTAACTTTTTATAATTACGCGCAATGCCCAGTTTACGTCGTTTTTTACCTTTTCGTAGAGCTTTTCTTTTTTCCATGCCGCCTTTAATACCCATATATGGTCTTTACTTAAAGTTTGAAGGGCGTCTACAGCCATTTTAAGCGACATTGTATGGGCGCGTTTTTTTGCAAAATCGATTATAATATCATCGCCTTCCACACTGGAAATGCGGCCTACCTTCCAGCTGCGGTGAAATACAAAGTTGCCCTTGTCAAAAGAAATATGTTTTTCAAAGTCGGCAATTGCTTCGTGTACATTGCGGTAATTCTGATTTTGAGACCGGTAAAGATTTGAAATTTTTATATATTCTTCGAGCTGACTGTGTCCTGCGTATTTTTCGCGGTAACATTCGGTAATTTCTTTTCGCGCGTTAATATCGCCGGAATCGTAGCCAAGGATAAGTTTAAGCACTTGAATAGCCGTATCCAAAAGCTTTTTTTTGCGGCAAACATTGTAAACATCCCATAGAAGAACTTCTGCTTTTTCTGTGGCTATGTTTTTTGCGATTTTTGCCTGAATATTCAGAAAAAAGTCAATATCATCGCCGCGGTATTCAAGCAGTTTTTGCCATATCTCGCGGACATTTGTAAAAACGCCTTTTGTTATTGAACGGTTGAGCGCTTTTTTGTAATAATCAACCGCTTCGTCAAGGTTGCCCTCTTTATCTGCATGGTCGCCAAGCGCTTTTGCTATATCGGCTTCTTCATAATCAACTTTTACAAGACGCTTCCATACTTCAAAAAGATGCTGTTCATCGTTTTCGTTTTTGTAACATTCACCCAGCGTCCGCAGTGCAAATTTTGATTCGCCAAAATCAAGCACACGCTCGCAAAGGTACTTAACGATGTTCCATTTATGATTATCAACGAACATCGTTACTAAATTTACAAGTGCGGCGTCATCAATTATATGCTCGCTTAAATCCACCATTCCGGAAAAATATTCGGCTATAATTGAATTACGTGAATGTGTAAGATGCTCTGCGCACAATTTTTTTAGCTCCGTGTAACAATGCGCCGCTTTTGCCTCCGATAGAATATCATCAAGCTCTTTAAATTGAGCGGTTGAATAATTACTTAATGCTGCACGGGTAAACTTTTCCTCGTTTAGCATTTTTTGAACTCTGTTCAGAATCACTTCCGACATATATTTTTTTCTCTCCTAAAAACAACAAGCTTTATATCCGCGTCAGACTCGTCTGAATCGCTGGTTTAAAAAAGGCTCCCGGCATTGTGGAACCGCATTTGCCGTATATTGTAAATTTATACTGATTTTAAACGAATAACAAGAGGATTGCATTAACGCTCTTGTTCAGAGCCATGCGTCCAAAAACAAAGGCAGCCGCCGGCTTATAGTTTTTGCAGGGTTTCCCGCGCTTTACGGGAAAGGCCGGAATTTTGCTCGCTTGTAAGACGCTGAACTTCCGGCCGGTAGTTGCTAAAACCGTTAAGCGCGCAGAGTTCCAGGGCAAATGCCTTGTCTACAGCGTCTTTTGAGGCAAAAAGCCGGCCGGTAAACGTGCGTACCTTTTCTGTTTTTGCCTTGCCAAGCGCGGTTAAAAGCCCTGTAGCAAACTGTTTTTGCCCCAAACGCCTGGCCTCGTCAAACGCGGCAATGATTTTTTCGGCATAAGCTCCCGCGTCTGTTTGAATGAGCATAAGCGCGGCGGTTGTTTTTACTTTGTCCGAAACCCGTTTGCCGTCAAAAAGTTCTTCCAGCGCGTCCGCCGCGGCTTTGTTCCCTATAGCGCCTAAAGAACGGACGGCTTCTTCGCGCACAGTGGCCGCTTCGTCTTTTTCCGCGCGGAATTTTAAATATGGAACTGCGGCGGCAAGCTTCCGTTTACCGGCGGACTTTATTGCGGCAAGTCTTGTGCGCCAGTAAGAGTCGCGGAATGCATCCAACACGGCCTCGTTTACATCGGCCCCTTCAAAGTCGCCAAGCGCCTCGACTGCGGCGGCGCGAACATTTGGTTCTTTTGCCGACAATGCGCCAATAATTGTACTCAGCGCCGCTTTATCGCCAATTTTAGCGGCAGCGCCAATTGCCGCTACTGTCAACACCGAAGTTTCGTTTCCGGTTATTATTTCCGTTAAAAAGTCCGTTGCCGCGTCCGAGCCGGCTTCGCCAAGCGCCGTTATAATTTCCCGCATGGTATCTTCCGGCGGGCTTTTTGTTTTGTAGTATTCGATAAGAAATTTCGCTGTATCGGCGGAATCTGCCTTGCTCTTTCCGGCGGCAGCGCCAATAGCGCGCAATGCAGGATTCTTCCAGCGTTCATCATCATCTTCGAGCAGCTGCCGCAGTGTTTTTTGAGCGCCGGAATATTTGACCTTGCCAATATAATCTATTGCGGCAAGCACCGCAGCCGGCTCTGCATCTTCGCGTTTTTCGATAAGAGATAACGCTTCGTCTTCAACCCCTTCTTTTCCGCGTTCCGCAAAAAAAGAAATAACCTGCGATTTTATAACTGAATTTTTTGTGCTTTTTAAAAGAGAAACAAGAGCGTCGTCCAAATAAGATGAGTTATCTTTTTTAAGTGATTTTATAAGTTCGCTTATCTCGTTATCCGTGCCATAGCGCAGCACATCGCGTTCCGCGCTTTCGTCTTCCGCAAAAACCAGAGCGGTAAAAAGGAAGAACACAAGCAGCGAAAGAAATTTTATCATGCGTTTATTTTATTGACTCAAGTCTTTCGGTAATTGCCATGCATCTTATGCCGGTACTTAAAAATTCGTTTAGCGCTTCTACAGCTTTGGAGCGTTCGCCTGTTTTTTCGTAACAGTCGGAAAGTTCAAGGTACAAGCGCGGGTTTTTGCTGTCTTTTTCTATAAGAGAGCGCAATGAAGCGATTGCTTCTTTTATACGACCGTTCATTTTGGCTATTAAAGCAAGTCCCAGCAAGGCGTAAACATCAAATTCTATTTCCAAAGCGCGATTGTAGTATTCTGCGGCTTTTTTATAATCTTGAAGCGCGGAATATGCGTCTCCTGCGCGTGTTAAAATTACTTTGTTAAGAGGGTCTTTTTTTAGCATTAGGTTCCAGAACTCAAGCGCGCGGTGGGGCTGGTTAAGCCCCCGATAACAGTCTCCAAGCCCGAACAGCGCGTAAAAATTTGTTCCTTCTCTTTTTAGCGCCGCGTCAAAATACGCTATGCCTTCGTCAAATGATTTTAATTTTCTATGGCAGTTGCCTATTGAAGTAAGCAGTCTTATGTCAACGCTATACATTCCTTTTTTTTGAATCATCTTTTCCCAGTAATAGAGCGCGTCTCTGTACTCTTTAAAATCATAATGAAGATGTCCCATTCCGATTATCGCGTATGCATTGTTGGATTCAATTTCAAGCACCCTCTGATACATTGATTTTGAATTTTTAAAGTCGTGCAGTTTGCGGTAAGCGTCTGCAATGCGCGCAAGCACGGTTACATTGCGGTTGTCGTGTTTAAGATAGCGTCCCCAAATTTCAACCGCCTTTGTATAGTTTCCAACCGATTTATAACAGTCGGCAAGTCCAAACAGCGCATAGTTGTTTTTTGGATGCCTTTCAAGGCAGCGTTCGTAATAGCCAATCGCGTCTTTAAAACTCTGCTGTTTGCGTGCCGAATCGCCTATACCAACGAGCGCGTAATTATTCCATGGTTCCACTTCCAGAATGCGTGAAAAACAAACCATAGCATCGTTATTTTTATTTTCACGGAGAAGTTGATACCCCCGTCTGGATAATGCGGCGAGTTCTTCTGCCGCTTTATTTTTTACTCCCATATATTTTTATCTTCAGCCAATAAACCCTTTATAAAAAGAGAAAGTTCCATACATAGCTCCGATGATTTTTTTTTATCGTGAGCAACCCAATACATCCTTAGCGCGTCAATAAGCTGCCCTTTCTTTTTATAAAAGTCACCGGTTCTGGAAAGCCCGTCCGAATAACCGGTGGTAATGAATATACGTCTTGCGTTTTCTACATCACCGTTATTTAATAACTCATTACCACGCCGGTTTAGCGAAGCTTTTGTTTCGCCTTTTACGCTGCTTTTCGAGGTTCCTTTAAGGAAGACTGCCTCACTTTCAAACTTCTCAAGAAGTTCTTCGCCTATCATCGCTCTGGCATACAATCTACCCAAAAAAAGATTATTACGTCAAGTGATATAAACAGGCGGCGGCCGCAGCTGGGGGCCGCTACCGGCAGCCCTGCGAAACCGCAAAGCAGTTTCGCAGGGCATAACGCCACCCCGCGCCTTTCAGCGCGGGCTGCAGCCTTAGTTGGTGGGCGGCCGGCGGCGGGGCTGCGGCGAAACGCGGCCTTATCGCAAGCCTCCGTCTGGCGCTGCCGTATCCGCCGGCGCGCGCCGGTGCAGCCTGCGCCAGGCGCAGGCTGCACCGGCTTTAACCCAGGCGGGCAAAAGCGCCCTGCGCTTTGGCCCGCTGCCCACACGAAGCGCCGCGCTGCAAGGCGGCGCGTCCGCAGGCGCGGGGCGGCGGCACGAGAGAGCGCACCAGACACCCTGCCGCGCCCGTGTTTACCGGTCGGCGGGCTGGATATAGGGGAAGCGCACTACAACAAGGCCTGACCCGCCTTTGCCATAATAATCGCCGCCGCCGCCACCGCCGCCGCCTGTGCCGTTAAGCCCGTCACGTTGATTGGCGGTTGCGCCCACTGCCCAAAGCCCGCCGCCAAAAGCGCCGCCGCCTTTAGATGCGTCTACTCTGTCGTAAAGGCAGCTGCCGTTTCCGCCGCCGCCAATACCCGCAATATTCGCGGCAAGTCCAATTATCGTGGGCGTAATGATGTTATCAAGCTCTGCCCATGTTTTACCCGGCCCGCCGCCGGCGCTGCTGTTGCTGCCTTGCAAACCCGGCCCGCCTGCGCCGCCGCCGCCGCCGCCATAGCCCTGTCCGCCTCCGGTTCCTCCCATGCCTGCGCCGCCAGAACTGCCAAAATATGGACCTTTTAAGTCATAGCCGCCTTGCTGGGCGCGCGCCGGAGCATTACGGCAGCTTCCGCCGGAGGAACCGCCTGTGTTGCCGGAGCCGTTTCCAAAATTCGTTGTTTTTGAACCGCCGCCGCCGCCTTTAACCGTTATATTATCAAAAACTGTATCATAACCACTGTTTCCATATTGAGAGACGCCTGAAGCAGTGTATTGTCCTTCACCGCCGCCGCCTATTTTTACAGAGTAAGTTTTTACGGTAAGAGAATGTTCTTTATCATAATAGACGCCTCCGGCTCCTCCGCCTGCGCCCTTGTAGCCTGCCAGATTGCTGTCGCCAAAATTGTTGTTTCCGCCAGCGCCTCCGCCCGCTATGGCAAGCAGTTTAACCGATTTTGCAGTCGGCGCTTCGTTTACTTTCAGCGTAAACGAGTTTTGCCCGTTTGCGGCTGTTGCAGGGTCAAATTTGAATATATGCAATTCATCGTAAACGCCGGAGCCTCCGGTTTTTATAAAACGAAGTTCCCCGCCTGTGGCCATTGTATCCGAAGGATACTTTGCATCGCCCGGGCGGTAAAGCGTTGCCGAAAAAACAACCGATGCTTCGCGCACGGAACCGGCTATATTCTTTTTGGCGGTAATTGTAATAGAGCCGCTTTTTGTTTCTTCCGCATTAAGGCTTAAAGTAACTTTGGAGTTTGCCACAGTTGAGCCGGGCAGCGTGCTTGCAAGCGTTATTGCTGCGCTTGAATCCAGTTTGTTGAATACAAGCTCGTAAGTTTCTGCCTGCGCGCCGTTAATATTCGGCAAATTAGGTTGTATTTGTGCCGGATTATTAATTGTTTCCGAATAACTGCTTCTTGCATGGGTAACTACCACACTTTTAATTGTGGGATTTGGAAGGCGGATAACTTTTACTTTATAGGCCTGCGAACTCGAATCCTGGGCAGTTACGTCAACTTGAAAAGTCTGTTCGTCAGCGGCAATAGTCAGCGTATTTGACGCCGTTCTTGTTACCGCGTCAATATGATTCGCCTCGAAAGTAAAATTAATCGTAACGGCGTCATGCGGTACCAGAAGTTCATAGTTAAAAACACTGGATAAATTAAGCGCGCCGTTCCATGTGCCGCCAGAGGCGGCAAGCGTTTTAAGCGTTTTGTCTCCGCTTGAGTTTGATGCAAAAACACCGGAAACTTCAACATCGAATTCAGGCATATAAAACATAAACACATTCGACCCTTTGCGCCAAATTGCCTGTCCCTTTGCGTCTAAACTCTGTATGTACTCACCAGGCGCGTTTATGGTAAGCTCAATTTCGGTTCCTGCTTCAGCTGCTGTTTGCGATACGGTGATTTTACCGTTTACCGTGGCTTCGACCGAAACCAAATAACGGGGCGCGCTTTGAACAGGCGGCGTGCTGCCTCCTGCATCTTCGCCTGTGGCCTTACAGCCTGCCGGTGTTATTGCCAGAGCAAAAGCGCAGCTTACAGTCAGAAATGCCGCAAGATTTTTTAATCTGTTCTGTTTTACTTTTACATAAAAATTACGGCAGCAATGATGAAAATTACTTGTCAGTTTCACGAATTACCTCTCTAATTCATTTTGAACCGATGGTGAATTTTGCCGGTGTCCGGCCGTCCGGTTCAAATTATTTAAAGGTATAATACGAATTATAGAGGATTTATTTCAAATAAATTTTACATATATCCTTTTTTACGAAGCGCTTCGAGAGTGCCGCCGCCTTCGGCATCCTGGGCGCGGCCGGAGCGCTCCGCAATGTTTCGCAACTTTCCGCTTTTAAGTTCAGCAATAACTTCCTGCGGATTTCGCGCTTCCGATTCCACAGGAAAAGTGCATGGATAGCAGCCAAGAGAACGGTATCGTTTGCCATCCCCCTGGTTATAGTAAATTGGAATAGTTGGTATGGATTCACGTTCAATGTACTCCCAAATTGAAAGTTCAGTCCATTCAAGAAGCGGATGAACCCGGACGTGGGCGCGCGGCGCAAATTCGGTTTTGTAAAGGTTCCATAGTTCAGGAGGTTGAGCGCTTGCGTCCCAGCCGGAAGCTTCATCACGGGAAGAAAACACACGCTCCTTGGAGCGGCTGCCCTCTTCGTCGCTGCGCACTCCAACAATTACGGCGTTATAGGGCTCTCCGCGTTCATGTTCTTCCCATTTGTCTGATTTTGGGTCGTATATGCGCCGCATTCCGCTGCCGTCAAGCGTAGCGCGCAGCGGTTCAGTTTTTAGCGCTTCGCAGCAGGCAAGCCTGTCCAGCCCGTTTGTAAAAGTGCGTTTTTCGTTAAGCGCCCGCGAGTTTTGCCCCACAACAAGGCGAAGGCCAAGTTCACGTGCAAGCGAATCACGGTAAGCTATCATTTCTGGAATTTTAAAATTCGTATCAATATGAATAAGTTCAAAGGGGACGTGCCCAAAAAACGCTTTTTTCGCCAGCCAGAGAAGCACGGTGCTGTCTTTGCCGATAGACCATAACATTCCAATATTTTTAAATGATTTATAAGCTTCGCGTATAATGAATACGCTCTGCGCTTCTAAAAGTTCCAATTTATCCATTTATAATGCTAAGCCTCCCCGATGTTTTTGTTTCCGGTTTTGCCGCCGGCTTTCGTGCCAGCGCCGCCTCCCGCGCGTGTATGCCACATTCAACACATGCGCCGTTTTCCCACCACCAGCGTCCGGCGCGGCGGTCTTCTCCAGGCGCGGTAGCGCGCGTGCAGGGAGCGCAGCCAATACTGGTAAACCCTTTTTTGTAAAGCGGATGAAGTGGAATATTGTTCGTTTTAATATATGAATCAAGTTCATCGTCCGTCCATGCGGCAAGCGGGTTTATTTTTACAAGTTTGTTTTCGCCGTCCCATTCAAGAATGTTTAAGCCTGCGCGGGATGCCGCTTGCGCTGCGCGAAGCCCTGTTATCCATGCGCTTTTACCGGCAAGCGCCGCTTTTAATGGCATTGCTTTTCGCACATGGCAGCAATGCAAGCGGTTTTCCACACTGTCGCGGATTCGCTCAATGCCATCCAATTCCATTTCCAGCGCGTTAATATCCGCGTCCGAGGCGCTGTATTTAGTTATTTTTATGCCAAAAAATGCTTCACAATCCGCATGATACGTTTCTGTTTCCGGAAAGAAGCGCCTGGTATCCAGGGTAAATGCAAAAAAACGTCCGCGCAGCGCCTTGCAGGAGAGCGCAATATGCAGCGCTGCCGCATCTTCCGCTTGATGACTAAACGCCAACGCCACATTCCCGGAAATTTTTTCGACAATTTGTTCTATACCGCTTTCCATTCCCGAGTAATACTATAGGGATTACTTTGTTATGTCAACGGGCGT
>JAIRPU010000177.1 GCA_031256815.1 Spirochaetaceae bacterium | reverse complement strand
GACTTTGACGCGCCTCTTGACGACTTCAAGGAAGGGAAACGGGCGCAAGGTTTCGGCTGTCTCAAAGGCAAAGGGGAGTTCTGGATGGCGGACGATTTTGACGCGCCCCTTGACGACTTTAAGGACTATATGTAGATGGGCCGCTACCTGCTGGACACCCACACTGCCATTTGGTTTCTCATCGGCGTTGATGACAAACTGTCCGCTGCCGCCCGGCGCATCATTGGGAGTGATTCCAGACCGGTATACTTGAGCGTGGTCTCCGGCTGGGAGATGGCAATCAAGATTAACATAGGCAAATTGCGCTTTCCCGGTAACGCCGCCGGTTTTATCCGCTCGGCCCAAGCGTGGGAGATTACCATACTCCCCATAGAAACCGCTCATCTCACTGCCCTTGAAAGCCTGCCGTTGATACACCGGGATCCTTTTGACCGCCTGCTTGTCGCAACAGCCCTTGCCGAAAAAATGACGCTTGTCTCCGCCGATGAAAATATCAGGCGGTATGATGTGGACCTGGTCTGGTAGTTTCATCTACACCACTTCCCCAAACCCGCTGCCAAAATTGATATTCATGCCTTTTTTCAATTCAACCGCCGCGCCGGGCGCGACGCTTGCGGTTTCTTCCCCGGCGGAACTGCCGCTAGTCATCCATATTTTTGCAGAAACATTTTTCAACTCAAAACCGCCGCCTTTTGCCGCGGCTTCCCCGGTAATCGCCGAAAAATCATCGCTGTCTTTTTCGGTGTGGCAGGCGTAAAGTTTTGTGCGCTGGTGGACAGGCAGGTTATACTTTCCCGCCTTGATATAAAACGGAAAAACGTTTTGCTTTTTACACTCAGGGCAGAGGTTGGAATTTACCGGGTCGGCAAAATAAACATTGCCGCAGGGGCATTTAAAAATCTCACCGCGCATACGGATAAACAGGCGCAGCCATTCCTGCTCTATAATTCGCTTGTTTGGGTTGTTCAAAACCTCTTTGCTGAATGCTTTGATAAACTCATCCTGTAAATACTCTGGCAAAAATGGCCAGCGGCTTATCGCGCCCCGGTGGATGCCCTGCACGGGCCGGTTTGAATTATCATCGGGGTCAAAGACGAATACAGGGTTTTCGCCGTAAATCTTTTTTTCGTGTTTTGCATCCATGCAGGGCGGGCAGGCGGCCTTGCCTTCAAGCGGGTGGTTGTTTGTCCACAATAGGAACAGAATAACCGAAAGCGAAAAGCGGTCGGTGTGTATGTCCGGCTTTACGCCTTTGGCGACAATTTCCGGCGCCATGTAACGGGCCTTTCCTGCAATACCGGAATTCTTTTTATTTTCGCTTACGTTGTCGTTATCGCATATCAGTACGCTGCCGTTTTTAGGATTTATGAAAAAATTGCCGTCATTCAAATCCTGGTAGCTGTAGCCCTTGTTGTGCAGCGCGCGAAAGCCCGCAGTGATATTGAGCGCCGCGTTGACCATAGCGGTAACGCTTGCGAAAGTTTCCCTTCCGATAAGGAAGCGCGAAAAATCCATGTATTCCGGCGGACGCAAGTCCATGACATAACCAAATGCATCGCCATCATGGTCAGTAATATCCTCCGGCCACAAAAAGGCGCCGGCAGGGCTGCCTGTTTTTATGTTATTTTCAAGGTTCTCGTAAAACTTTTTGGGATTGGCAAAACGTTTTCCAGTGTACCATTTGAGCGCTTTGGGGTTTCCGTTATAATCGACTTTGTAGACCGCGCCTTGCCCGCCTTCGCCGATTTTTGATTCGACGACAATTTTTTTGAAGTTTTTTGTCTGTATTGAATAACCTTTTTCTAAATCCGCCATAGTTCCTCTAAATTCACCATTGCTTATGTAAGTGCCTTATTGTGATTTATTTTTGTTTTTATTTGAAATCGCGTACAAAAGCAGCAAGAGAGCGATCTGCGCAAGAAAAAAGTAGAAACAGGCAAAGACGTCTGCATTTTTTATTTTTCTATTTCTCCTGCCTTGAAAATTTCAAATGCTTCTGCAACAACGCCACATTCTTCGTGCCCGCCGGCTTTAATTGCGGCCTGGGCATAGGCAAGAGCCTGAAAAATACCCAAAATTTGCCGCTTATGCTCCTCTGTAAGAGACTCAAAGGCTTCTGAAAGCCGTTCTTTGTCCCCGGTCTGTTTTGTCATACCTACCCCTGTAATGTCAAAAACAAAACTTTCATCTTTAACTATGAACTATTATAACATACATAGTTAAAAAATGTCAACCCCAGGCTCTTTCATATCAAAATTTAATATTGTTATGTATCAAGTAAAACGCTATATTTAAAGCAACTATGACGGTGAACAAACGGATTAAGCAGGTGCGCCAGACACTGGGTATGAAGCAGGTAGATTTTTCCAAAGCGATTTATGTTAGCAACGGATATACCGCCGAAATTGAAAATGAACACCGCGCCGCTAACGACCGCATTGTCCATCTTATAAGCCTTACATTTGGCGTAAATGAGCGCTGGCTTAAAACCGGAGAAGGCGCAATGTTTCAATCTTCCCCTTTGGAGCGAAAAGAACGGGTTTTAAGCCTTTTTGACGAATTGAATCCGCGCTTTCAGGAATACGCCATGTTGGTTATAGACCAGCTGCTAAAACTGCAAAAAGACGAAACATAATTTGCCGCTTATGTTCCTATGTAAGAGACTCAAAGGCTTCTTACAGCCTCGCATACATAGTTTGTCATCTTGCGTTTTTTAGCCGTTCAATACGGATTTCAGTTTCGGTTAGATTGGTTGTTATTACCAATTCTGCCTGCCGTTCAGGGTGCACTTGCGGTATTAAAAGCCTATAAACGTGTTTTTAATCTTTGGCAGGCTTCTTCTACGTTGTCCCTGTGGCTGAATGCGGAAAATCGTATATAACCTTCGCCGGCAGCGCCAAAACCGGAGCCCGGAGTGCTTACTACATGGCATTTTTCCAGTATACGTTCAAAGGTTTGCCAGCTGTTTTCGCCTGGAAAGCGCGCCCAAATATATGGCGAGTTATCTCCGCCGGTACATTCTATGCCCAATTCGCGCAACGCGCCGCGTATCAAACCGGCATTTTCAAGATAAAAACCGGTTAATTCGCGGATTTCTTTTTGTCCTTCAACGTCAAGCGCCGCAAGCGCTCCAAATTGCGCTATATTTGACGCGCCATTGAATATTGTTGATTGCACACGCGACCAGTCGGCATTAACGCTTTCACCGCCTGAAAATTTTAATGCTTTGGGTACCACGCTCCAGCCAAGCCGGACGCCGGTAAAACCTGCGGATTTAGAAAATGAATTTACTTCTATCGCGCAGCGTTCAGCTCCGTCCACCGCGTAAATCGTTTTGGGAAGAGCGTCATCGCGTATATATTCCGAATATGCTGCATCAAAAATTATTATCGAATCTGTTTTCAGCGCCTTTTCTACAAGCATTTTAAGCTGTTCTTTTGTAGAAACCGCGCCTGTGGGGTTGTTTGGCGAACAAAAATAAATCAGGCTCTCTTTTCCAATTTTAGAAAGGTCAGGGAAGTATTCGTTTTCCAGCACACAAGGCATATAAATAATACCGTCGTAGCCATATTCATTGGCTGCGCCTGCCGCACCTGCCAAAACAGAGCCATCTACATAAACAGGGTATGAAGGATCTTGAACAACAGGACGCGCGCCCGGCCCAAAAAGCCATTGCAGTCTGCCAATATCACATTTTGAGCCGTCAGAAATAAAAATTTCATCCGTATTAAATTGTCCTGCGTAAATTACTTTGTTTATCTGTTCTCTTAATTCAAGCAGACCCTCGTCCATATATCCCATATATGTTTCTGTGCGGGATAGTCTTTGAGCGCCCTGGACAAGTCCATTTGCAATATGCGGCAAAATTGGTTCTGTTGTGTTGCCGACCCCAAGGCTTATTATTTTTGCGTTAGGGTGAGAAGCCGAAAACTCCTGCCTTCTGCGGGCAATTTCTGGAAAAAGGTAACCGGCTGTTAAGCGGGCTATGTTACTGTTTCTTTGTGCCATAATTCACAGCATAACATTTAAAAAAGATATTGAGGAGTCTTGCAGCGCATAATGCCTTAGAGCCGGCAGTCGTTGAATCGGCCGCAGCCGAGCCGGTTGCAAGGGGAGCAGCAGGCAAACATACGGCTCGACAAGGCGCGCCTGTTGCGTTATATTTTTTATATGTTACAGAATGTACTTACCGTTATTTTTGGTTCCCAGCGGGAACGCGATATAAAAAAACTGTATCCTGTTGTGCAGGCGGTAAACGATCAAGAGAGCTGGGCGGCCTCTCTTGATGAATCAGGATTTAAAGCCAAGACCGCCGAATTCCGGGAACGCGCCGCAAATGGAGAAGCTCTGGATTCCTTTTTGCCGGAAGCGTTTGCGCTTGCGCGGGAGGCGGCGCGCCGCTGTTTGGGTGAACGCGCCTATGATGTTCAGGTTATGGGTTCTATTGTGCTTCATCAGGGCAGAATAGTTGAAATGAAGACGGGCGAAGGCAAAACATTGATGAGCGTTGCCGCCGCGTATCTTAACGCGCTTTCCGGCAAAGGCGTTCATGTTGTTACGGTAAACGATTATCTTGCGGAACGCGATGCAAATTGGATGCGGCCTGTATTCAGCTACCTCGGTGTAAGTGTTGGAATAATTTTGAGCGACATGGATAATGCGCGGCGCAAGGAAGCTTACGCCTGTGATATAACCTACGGTACAAATAACGAATTCGGCTTTGATTACCTTCGTGAT
>JAIRPU010000144.1 GCA_031256815.1 Spirochaetaceae bacterium | reverse complement strand
CCCCACGCGCTTGCCGGCAGTGCTCTTGAGGCTGCTCTGTTCTTTTTGCTATAATTGCTAAATTATTTTTATTTATGGAGAGAAAATGAAAAAAATTGGTTTGATTATTATGGCGGTTTTATTCGCCGCTGTTTTTACCGTATGTTCGCGTTCAGGCAAAACATCCGGTAGTGGTTCAAAAGAAGCGGACGCGCTTTTAGCTGAATATATGGGGTCATACATGGACGACGGCGTAATAAAAGTTGCCGTTGTCCGTAACCTTGCTGCAGGCGACCATACTCAGCAATTTTTGGAAGGCTGTGTTTCCGAAGGCAATTCAATGGGCTTTGTTGTCGATACCTTTGTTACAGATGGCGATAACACCAAAGCGCAGGAAACACTGGCGCAGGTTATTCAAAAAGATTACGACGGCATTATTCTGTCGCATGGCGAAGCCGGTTACACCTACGATTCGCTAAAACCTGCCGTGGATAAGGGCATGAAGGTAGTTACCTTCGACTCTGTTCCATACCTTAACGGCGATCCTAACGGGCAAATTTTAACCGGCGTTACAAGCACCGCCCAGGAAGATGCAAAGCTCGCCGAGCTTTCCCTATCCTCTATTGTGGAAAATTTTGATGCGGACAAACAGCCTATAAAAGTAATTCGCGCATGGATGGGGCCGGGCGTTCCACCGCTTGACAGAAGACAGGCCGTTTACGACCGCTTTGTTAAAGAAGGCAAGATTAAAGAAATTGCGCTTGTAGGCCCTGTCGATTCGGCTAACGCGCGCGGCGGCACTCAGGATTCGCTTCAAGCCATGCTTCCGCGTTTTTCCGAAGGAACGGTAGACGCAATATGGGGTTCTTACGACGAACTTGCCAAAGGCTGTTTACAGGCGCTTGACGATGCGGGACGCAAAGACATAAAAATTATGAGCATAGATATTTCAAATGATGATATTAACCTTATGTTAAGCCATCCCGATGTTTGGGTCAGCACAGCGGCGGTAGACCCAAAACTGATAGGCATTGCCGATATGAGGCTCCTTGCCGCTAAATTTGCCGGAGAGTCTACGCCGGATACTTACAACCTGGACGCGCAAGGCGTTAAAACATCCCAGTTAAACAGCAGTATAAACATGGTAAATATAGCAACTGTTGTTCCGGGCTGGGGCCAGGAAAAAGGCGTCTTCGACAATTACGAATGGATGAAGGCTATTAAAGCGGCTATTGCAAAAAAATAAATTTACAGAGCCGCTTTTGCGGCTCTGCGGCTGCAAAGCTCCTGCGCGCCAAAACATTGCGGTTTAATGCAAATTAAAAGCTAAAGCCGCGGCCGCACGGGTTTTGTAATATCACTGTATTTATAAAAACGGATACTAATTTTGATTGAAAACAAGCATAAATCAATACTCGAAATGAAAGATATTTCTATCGGGTTTCCAGGCGTAAAAGCGCTTAGCAATGTTGATTTTCGCATGGAAAGCGGCAAAATATATGCATTAATTGGCGCAAACGGCGCGGGTAAATCAACTCTTATGAAGGTTCTTTCCGGCGTTAACAGCCATTATTCCGGTACGGTCAGCATAGACGGCAAAAAGGTAGAGATACGCTCGCCCAAAAAAGCAAAAGAGCTTGGAATAGAGATAGTGTACCAGGAAGTAGACGTAGCGCTTTCTCCAAGCCTTTCTGTCGCAGAAAATATTATGTCTAATTATCTTGTAAACAAGATGGGCAAAAGCCAGTTTGTAGATTGGCGTTTTATCCGCGCGGGTGCGTGGGAGGCGCTTATGCAGCTCGGCATAGAACTTGATGTGCGCGCGCCTGTTTCCGGACTTACGCTTGCAGAAAAACAAATGGTGCTGCTTGCAAGCGCCGCGCGTGAACGTTGTAAATTCCTTGTACTTGATGAACCTACCGCTCCGCTTTCCACAACGGAAACAGAAAATCTGTTTAAAGTTGTCAGGCATCTTGCAAAAGAAGAGAATGTAGGCATTGTATTTATATCGCACAGGCTTGCGGAACTTTTTGAAATATGTGAACACATAACAGTTTTACGCGATGGCGCTGTTGTTGCGGACAGCGATATTACTTCCGATTTAACAATAAATAAAATTGTAGAATTTATGCTTGGAAGAAAGTTTGAGGAAGCTTATAATAAAACAGAAAATCAAACTGGAGGCACGCTTTTAAAGATTGATAATCTTGGCGAAGCGGCAGGCCGTGTAAAAAATATCAATTTGGAAGTTAAAGAAGGCGAAATAGTTGGTATTGCAGGTCTTGTAGGCGCAGGCAAAACAGAGTTATGCAAAACAATTTTTGGAGCTTACAGGGCGGGCAGCGGCAGTGTTTTGCTGCGTGGTAAAAATATTACTGCAAAAAACCCTTCAATAGCGGTTCGTAACGGGCTTGCGCTTGTGCCTGAAGAACGCCGCAAAGAGGGGATTGTTGTATCGGACCCGGTTTACGCAAATATTACAATTTCTGCGCTGGATAAATTTCTTAACTTTTTTAAATTTATTGTCCGGCGAAAGCAAATTGAAGCGACCCGTAAAATGATAGACAATTTAGGCATAAAAACGCCTTCGGAATTTTTTGAAACGGCGCTGCTTTCCGGCGGAAATCAACAAAAAATAGTTGTTGGTAAATGGCTTACTGCGGATGCCGAAGTTTATATCTTTGACGAGCCGACTAAAGGCGTTGATGTGGGAGCCAAGCGCGATATTTTTAAATTGATAGAAGAGCTTGCCGGGCGCGGCAAGGGTATAATTTACGCTTCCTGCGAGTTTAACGAAATTCTTGCCATAGCAAACCGCGCTTATGTTCTTTTTGACGGAGAAATTGTAAAAGAAGTTGATGTTTCCAAAACAAACGAAAAGGAATTATTGTATTATTCCACAGGAGGTCACAATGCGAAGTAAAATTACTATTGGCGATTTTATTACAAAGTGGGGAATCCTTTTAACTATTGCTATAATGGTGCTTGTATTCTCAATAACTATGCCAACATTTATGACGGTTTCAAATATGACGGCGGTACTGCGCTCAGTTTGTATTGTTACCATAGTGGCTACAGGAATGACGTTTGCGCTTACCGTAAACGGCATTGATCTTTCGGTCGGCTCGGCGGCAACGCTTGCAAATACTGTTTGCATGACATTTTTAATTTGGTTTTCGTTTGGCAGAACCATTCCGCTTACATTACTTGCTATTTTGCTTACCGTTATAATAGTTCAATCTGTAGCGTTTATAAACAGCATATTAATTGTTAAACTTAAAATACCGGATATGCTTGCGACTCTTGCCTCAATGTTTATGTTTGAAGGCGTCGCAATGACATACGCCGGCGGAGGCGCGATTAACCAAAACATGGTCAGGCCTAACGGCCTAACGGCTGCCGGCCGCGTCCCTGATTTTTTACGCGGAATGGGTAAAGAACCGTGGATTATTATTATTATGCTTTCGCTCGTTTTTATAGCGTTTTTATTTTTAACATATTCAAAACACGGGCGTTATATGTATGCGGTCGGCGCAAACTCCGAAGCGGCGCGGCTTTCGGGAATTAATGTTCAAAAATACAGAACTCTTGCCTATATTTTAAGCGCCGCGCTTGCCGCCATGGGCGGAATATTGATTGGAGCCCGTGTTGGAAACGCGCAAATAAACTCAGGTTCGCCTTATTTAATGGGCGCGGTGGCGGCGGCGCATATTGGAATTTCGGTTGCCGGAGTGGGACGGCCCCATGCATTTGGAACGCTTGCCGGCGCGTTTTTGATAGGCGTTTTGGAAAATGGGCTTATAATGGCATCCGTGCCGTACTATACGGTTAATATTTTTAAAGGGCTTGTACTTGCAATAGCGCTTGCGCTCAACTATATTAGAAAAAAATAACCGCGTGTTTTTACAGCCCTGTCCGGGCTGTGTTAAAATTTTGCCGCAGGTTTTTTGCGGGAGGAATATATGTCAAGATTTTCAAAATATTTTTTGATGAAGGAATCCGATATTTCTGATTATGTAAAGGAAAAAATTGATTTTTTTAACAAAGATGCCAGGCTTACCGTTAAGGAAATTGGCGATGGCAACTTAAACTATGTGTTCCGTGTGTTTGATGAGGCAGGCGGAACTTCGCTTATTGTAAAACAAGCGGGAGAGCAGCTTAGAATTTCTGCGGATATGCGTGTTTCAACAGACCGCAACCGTATAGAATCTGAAATTTTAACGATTCAGCATAAATATGCGCCGGGGCTTGTTCCAAAAATTTTTCAGTATGATACTGTAATGTGCGCATGCATGATGGAAGATTTAAGCGACCATGAACTTATGCGCTATGCGCTTATGAAGCACAAGACCTTTCCCCGTTTTGCGGATGATATAACAACATATATGGTGCAAACAATGCTTAACACTACAGATATTGTTATGGAACACAAGGCAAAGAAAGCGCTTGTTAAAAGTTTTATTAATCCTGAACTTTGTGAAATTACAGAAGAGCTTGTGCTTACAGAACCATATAACGATGTAAACAAGCGTAACATTGTATTTCCGGAAAATGCCGCGTTTGTAAAAAAAGAATTATACGAAGACAGGGCGCTTCATCTTGAAATAGCAAAATTAAAATTTGATTTTATGAATAACAGCCAGGCGCTTTTGCATGGCGACCTTCATACAGGTTCAATTTTTGTAAAACAGGACAGCACAAAAGTTTTTGACCCTGAATTTGCTTTTTACGGGCCTGCAGGCTACGATGCCGGAAATGTTGTAGCAAATCTTTTTTTTGCCTGGGATAATGGTTATGCAGCAGGCGAAAAACAGTTTTGCGACTGGACTATTAAAACTGCGGAAGAGGTTATAGATTTGTTCAAACAAAAATTTATCCGGTGTTATAAACAAAACGCAACTGATGTTATGGCAAAGACAGAGGGATTTGCCGAATATTATTTAAATTCGATAATAACGGCTACCGCCGGTTATGCAGGATGTGAACTTATAAGGCGTACTGTAGGAATGGCGCAGGTGAAAGATGTTACAACTATAGAAGACAAGGCAAAACGCGCTTATGCCGAAAGAGTGAATATTCTTTGCGCTAAAAATCTTATAAAGAACCGCGCAAAAATTCTTTGCGGCGCTGATTTTACTTCGGCATTAAAAGACGCCGCGTCAAGGGCTTGAACTGATTATAAATTCAGTATAGTTTACACTAGTTTATTCAGAATTTTAAGGAGAAATAAATGGCAGTAACAGCGGCGGACGTTAAGGCTTTGCGGGAAAGAACCGGAGCCGGTCCGGCAGAATGTAAAAACGCGCTTACAGAATGTAACGGAGATTTGACAAAAGCGGAAAAATTACTTAAAGAAAAGGGACTTGCAGCGGCGGAAAAACGCGCCGGGCGGGCCACAAATCAGGGCAGAATTACCATTAAATGTTCCGGTAAAAAAGCGGCGCTTGTTGAAACTTCAACAGAAACAGACTTTGTCGCGCGGAATCCTGAGTTTATCGCATTGGGAGATGCAATTGCCTCAAGGGTTTTGGAAAAAGGCTTTAACGGGATAAACGCCGAACTTGAGGAAATGGTAAAAGAGCTGGCAACAAAAATACGCGAAAACATGGCGCTTAAAAAAGTTTGTTCGATAGAAGCAGGCGAAAACGAATGTTTAGAGAGCTATATTCATGGAGACGGCGCGATTGGCGTGGTTGTAGTCGCAGGCGCCGATAATGCTGCGGCGCTGGAAAAGCCTGAGGTAAAAGCTTTTATCCACGATATTGCGCTTCATATTGCCGCGTTTAATCCTGTTGCTGTATCAAAAGATAAAATTGATTCGGCCCTTATAAGCGAACAGGAAGGTATCTTTCGTAAACAGATGGAAACTGACGAAAAATTAAAAGGTAAAAATGCCAATGTGCTTGACGGTATTCTTAAAGGCAAGCTCAATAAATGGCTCGCTGAAATTTGCCTTTTAGACCAGAACTTTGTAAAAAACGATAAACTTAGCGTCGCAAAAGCGCTTGAACAGGCGGGGAAGGACGCGGGCGCGGTTTTTACTGTTAAAAAATATATTTATTTTCGCGCAGGCGCTTAATAAAATTAAATCATAAACGCGCAGCCATACTTTGCCGATAGTCTAATTGATTACAATTAGCGGAGGCAGTATGGTTCGCAGTTTATGGACGGGCGCGGCCGGCATGATAGGTCAACAGGCAAATATAGACACTATTTCTAACAATTTAGCAAACGTAAATACATCGGGATACAAAAAAGTCCGCGCCGATTTTGAAGATTTAATTTATCAAACGGTGCGCATTGCCGGAACGCCGGCAACGGAAGATACGGTAACGCCGGTTGGCGTTCAAATGGGGCATGGCGTTAAACAAGCGGCAAGTCAGCGTATTTTTACACAAGGCTCATTACAAGCCACAGATAATGTAAGCGACCTTGCAATAGCCGGCGAAGGTTTTTTTAGAATTCAGCTTTACGATGGAACTTACGCATACACACGTGACGGCGCATTCAAAATAGACAGTGATGGAAGGCTTGTTACCTCCAATGGCTATTGGGTGCTTCCTGATATTATAATGCCGGAAAATTTTTTACCGCAGAGCGTTAACGTTACAAAACAGGGGGCGGTTTCCGTTAAGGTGCCTATGGATGGCCGCGAAGAAGAAGTTGGGGTTGGACAAATCGAGCTATACCGCTTTCCCAATCCGGTTGGACTTACCGCGCTTGGCGAAAATCTTTTTAAAGTAAGCGAAGCTTCAGGCGAGCCAATTCCGGGAACGCCTGGCCGCGATGGCATGGGTACGACATTGCACAAATTTCTTGAAATGTCCAATGTTTCGATAGTCAGCGAGATGGTAGGGCTTATTGTAGCGCAGCGCGCTTATGAATTTAATTCACGCACAATTCAAACCAGCGATAATATGCTTGGTACGGCAACAGGGTTAAAACGCTAAATAATGTGCGGCATTGCCGGTTATATCGGTTATAAAGCTGCGGCGCCTGTGCTGCTTGCCGCACTCAGAAAACTTGAATACAGAGGGTATGATTCCGCCGGAATTGCCGTACTGGAACCGGACGGCAGACTTTCTGTACACAAGGCAAAGGGGGAGCTTTCTGTTCTTGAAAAACGGCTTAAAAACGCTTCGCTTTTTGGCACGCTGGGTATAGCGCACACACGCTGGGCAACACATGGCGAACCTTCCGACATAAACTCTCATCCGCACACCAACATGGAAGGCAATGTCGCTGTGGTTCATAACGGCATTATCGAAAATTATGCCGCGATAAAACTCTGGCTGGAAAACAGAAATGTAAAGTTTCAAAGCGACACCGATACCGAAGTTATCGCTCATCTTGTTACATATTACCTTAAAGAAGAGGAAAGCAGGCCGGATATAAAAGACGAAAACGTTTTGTTTAACGCTGTACGTACTGCGCTTTCAAAACTTGAAGGTTCATACGCGCTCGCGGTTTGTTCATCTTTATTTCCGGAACAGATTATAGCGGCGCGTAAAGACTGCCCGCTTGTTGTAGGGCTTGGTCAAAATGAATATTTTTTAGCTTCGGATATACCCGCCATGCTTGAACACACACGCGAGGTTCTTTTTCTTGAAGATAATGAACTTGCCGTACTTTGCAGGAATAATGCCGCGCTATATTCAACAGATAACGACAGGATAGAACGAAAAGTTTCTCATGTTGAATGGGACGCCGGAGCCGCGGAAAAATCGGGTTATCCGCATTTTATGCTTAAAGAGATACACGAACAGCCTGGCGCAATAGCAAACACTTTGCGTCCGCGGCTTTGCCGTGACGCCGCCGGAGCGCCTTTGGACATTGGTTTTGAAGATTATGGCGTTAAACTTGATTTTGCAAATATAGAACGCATTACGCTTACCGCCTGCGGTACGGCGGCTCATGCGGCGCTTATTGGCAAAGGCGCGTTTGAGTATTTTGCCCGTCTTTCCGTTGCCATGGAAATTGCTTCTGAATTCAGGTATTGTAATCCGGTTTTGGGAGAAAAAGACCTCGTTATCGTGGTAAGCCAATCCGGCGAAACGGCGGATACGCTTGCCGCCATGCGGCTTGCCAAATCGCGCGGCGCGAAAATTCTCGCAATAACAAATGTGGTTGGCTCTACGCTTGCGCGTGAAGCGGGCAGTGTGCTTTATACCTACGCAGGGCCGGAAATAGCTGTTGCTTCAACAAAGGCATTTACATCTCAACTTGTGTGCCTTTATCTTTTAGCGTTAAAAGCGGCAAAAGAGAGGGGGGTAATGGACAGCGATAATTTTCGCGCCGCGCTTAACGCTCTGGACAAAATACCGGAAGGCGTAAAAACCGCTCTTTCCGCTCTGGAGGCGGTGCAGCGCTTTGCCGCCAGGCAGTATAATAAAAACAAGGTGTTTTTTATGGGACGGCAATTTGATTATGCCACAGCCATGGAAAGCGCTCTAAAATTAAAAGAGATTAACTACACTCATTCCGAGGCATTTGCCGCAGGAGAGCTAAAACACGGCCCAATAGCGCTTGTTGACAACGGCACACTAGTTGTCGCGCTTGCCACACAAAGGGCGCTGTTCGATAAGCTCGTTTCCAATATACGGGAAGTAACTTCCCGCGGCGCGGCCTCTGTGGCTATAACATGGCAAGGCGAAGCCGAAAAGCTTTTTTCTAAAGTTTGCGATGAAGTTTTTGCACTGCCGCCGGTTCCTGACGCTTTTTCTCCATTGCTTTCTATAGTTCCGGCACAGCTTTTTGCTTATTATTGCGCCATTCAACGCGGAAACAACCCCGACAAACCGCGGAATCTCGCCAAAAGCGTTACTGTAGAATAAGACGTGTTAAAAAAGCGGCCATTATCATTTTAATATGACGCTTTGAACATTCGTATTGGACGTACGGAAAGCCGCAGCGTTTTTTGACCATTATCGTAAATACGCCCGTCTTCAAAACGTTGAAACCACGCGGTAGAAGCGCTGCTTTGCGTGGACGACCAGTAGGAAAGCCCCGTAAAATTTCCCTTGCCATTTTCTGCAAGCACATGGTAAAGCAGATTTAGTTCATCGCGGCTTGGAAGAAACCAGTCGTTATAACCGCCCTGGGTGTAAGACCTGCAAAGTTCAGCCGCGTTACGACGTTTTGTTTCATCTATCAGTGATGAACCTGTAAGAATTGCCGTGTTTGCCCGCCCGCTTCCTGTGCGAGTTTCTGTTTCTGCCCCATTGGGGTACCAGCCGGATTCAGTTGCATTACCCCAATGAACAAGCGTGTTTAAATCGGAGGGCGCGGCTTCCAAAAACTGCCAGCCTTCGCTGTCTGTAGGCTTGGCATAAAAAATTATACCGCCTGCCGGCCCTATGTCGCCAACGCCAAAAAGAGGGGGCGATCTTGGCATTGCGTCTATAAAAGAATTTAGCACCTTTGATGAGAAAATAAACTCTCTGGTTAAGCCGACTGTGCCTTTTTGTATTTCGCGCGCGCTTTTTGAAAAACGCGCCGTTCTGCTTGAATAGGTAATACCCATTGGCGTATCAATAAAATGCAATGTAAGTAAATAATGGTTTTTTTCTTCTTTTAGCTCAAAACTCATAAAAAAATCAGCGCCGACTGCGCGCAGCTGCGAAACATACTTCATGTTATGCAGCTCTTCAATTTTAATATTGCGCTGTTTTAAATATTCAAGCGTTTTTTCCGGAGGGACAGTTAAAAATTTTGTCTCTTCCGATATAGTTTCTTCAATAAGCTTTCGGATTATATTTAAATCGTTAATTGAGCCGTTTTCTTCAATGCTGCCGCCAGACGGAAGTATGACTATAAGCGGATTATACTGCTGCGCCCATAAAAATAAAGCGCCGCAGGATAAAAAAACAAATAAAAAAACAGCTCTTTTAAAAATGAGAGAACGATTGGCGTTTTTACCAATAAAACGTAAAAATGCGCAGCGCAAACGCCTCTCATATTTTAACATAAAAATATTCCGTTATTTTCCAGTGTTCCTTTTGTTGATGGGATAGCGTCTCCTGCGCGCGGGTCAGGTTCGCAGGCGGCGCGAATGCATCTGCCCGCCGCTTTAAATAATGCTTCAAGTTTGTGATGGTCGCTGCGTCCGCGCAGCACGTCAAGATGAAGCGCCGCTCCGCAGGAGTTTGTCCAGCCCTGCCAAAAATCGTAAACAGTATCTGTTTGAAACGGGGCGCTGTTGCCGCCGCCATCCGCAGAAACAAACGGATGGCCGCTTAGCGCCGCTTCAAAAACCAAAAACGGACGCCCGCTTATGTCGCAGGCGGCGCGGACAAGTGTTTCGTCCATAGGATAAATGCAACTGCCTGTCCGCCTTATGCCAACTTTACTGCCAAGCGCTTTTGCAAACGCCGTTCCAAGACAAATCCCCACATCTTCAACAAGGTGATGCTGGTCAACTTCCAGGTCGCCTTTTGCGTGAATTTCAAGGTCAAATAAGCCATGCCGCGCAAAGTTGTGCAGTAAATGCCTGAAAAAACCTATGGGAACATCCAAAATGGCGTTTCCAGAACCGTCCAGACAGAGCTTTACACAAATATCTGTTTCGGTGGTTTTGCGGCTTAGCTCAGCTTTGCGTTCCATAGCAGCGTCCGTTAAAACTAACCTCTAAGCCGTTTTTCTATGGCGTCAAGTTCTGAATACAATTCTTTTGGCAGCTTATCACCAAATTTTGGATAGTGATTAGCACGGACATCTTCAATTTCCTTCTTCCAGCCTTCAATATCGACATTTAGGATTTCCTTCATATCGGCGTCACTAACTCCGTCTGGACGGGTAATGGCATCCGGTGTGGGCAGTGTGCCTATCGGTGTCTCTACCGCGCCGCCTTTGCCATCGCAGCGGTCGAAAATCCATGCCAATACACGGGAGTTTTCGCCATAACCCGGCCAGATAAATTTTCCGGCATCGTTTTTCCGGAACCAGTTTACAAAGAAGATTTTGGGCAGTTTAGATTCATCCTTGCCCTGTCCGATTTTTATCCAGTGCTTAAAATAATCGCCCATGTGGTAGCCGCAGAAAGGCAGCATGGCAAATGGGTCGCGCCGTATAGTCCCCGCCTTTACGTCAAGGGCGGCGGCGGTAACTTCTGAGCCGACTATAGAACCCATAAATACGCCATGAATCCAGTTTTTTGCCTGATTTACAAGCGGAATTGTCTTTGGTCTGCGTCCGCCGAAGAGAAATGCCGAAATTGGAACGCCTTTAGGATCTTCCCATTCTTTGGCGATTGCCGGGCATTGCGAAGCCGGCGCGGTAAAACGTGAATTCGGGTGCGCCGCCGGTTTTTGGTCCTTGTTATTCTTATCCTGAACCCATTCATTGCCATTCCAGTCTATCAGTTTGCCGGGCGCGTCGTAGCCTATCATTTCCCACCAAACGTCTTTATCCGGAGTAATGGCGACATTCGTATAAATTGTGTTTTTCTTTATTGTCTCCATTGCGTTCCGGTTAGATTCGTTGTTTGTTCCCGGCGCGACACCGAAGAATCCCGCTTCCGGATTTATGGCGTAAAGCCTGCCATCCGGTCCAAACTTCATCCATGCAATATCGTCGCCTACAGTCTCGACCTTCCAGCCGGGCAATGTAGGAATTAGCATTGCAAGATTTGTTTTGCCGCAGGCTGACGGGAACGCGCCTGTAATATATTTTACATCGCCTTTTGGGTTGGTGATTTTGAGGATTAACATATGTTCGGCAAGCCAGCCTTCATCACGGGCAAGCACGCTCGCTATGCGAAGCGCAAGGCATTTTTTGCCAAGAAGGGCATTCCCGCCGTAACCTGAACCGTAAGACCAAATCTCGCGGGTTTCCGGAAAGTGGGAAATATATTTTTTCTCCAGCGGGGCGCATGGCCATTTGCCATTGTCTTTTTCGCCCTGACCAAGCGGTTTTCCTACAGAATGATAACATGGAACAAAGAAGCCATCGCTGCCAAGCACGTCAAGTACTTTGGTTCCTACACGGGCCATAATGTGCATATTGGCTACAACATAAGGTGAATCGGTAAGTTCCACGCCGATTTTGGCTATATTTGACCCAACAGGCCCCATGGAATACGGAATTACATACATTGTCCGCCCTTTCATGCAGCCTTTATAAAGGTCTGTCATAGTTTTTTTTAATTCGGCAGGGTCTTTCCAGTTATTTGTAGGACCCGCATCGTTTTGAGATTTGGATGCGATATAAGTGTTGGATTCAACACGCGCTACGTCCGACGGGTCGGAACGGAATAACACACAGCCAGGTTTTTTCGCAGGATTAAGTTCCGTGGCAAGGCCTGCATCTTTCATTATTTGAATCATGCGATCGTATTCGGCCTTGCTGCCGTCGCATACCTCAACGGTATCCGGCGTCATAAGCGTTTGAGCTTCTTCAACCCATTTTTTGAGGCCAGAGTGTTTTAATTCGCTAACTTTCATTGTATTCTCCTAAACAAAAATAATTTTCTGATTATACCGCAAAAAACCGTTGCAATGTAAGTAGCAGTCTGTTCGCCTCAGCAATTCCTAATTTAGAAAAACTGATGAAGCGTTACGGTTTAATATATGCATTAAAGGTATTTTGGGCGCATTTTTGCCGGAGGCAAAAGCCGAGTAGCAGCGGCTGGTGGTGGAAGCGCGCGCGGAGCGTGCCCGCCGCGCCCGCCTGTGCGGTCCGCCGCGGACGCCATCGGCAGCCGGCGAGAAAACCGCGTTAAGCGCGGCGGCCTGCGGTGGCATTAACACACAGGCCTGCAAAAGCGCCGAGGTTGCGCCCGAAAGGGCGTAGATAATCACGGTTGCACGCGCCGGCGCAGAATCAGTCGGCAGCCTCCGGCAAAAACCGCGCTTTCCGCTCCAATTTGCTGCGCTTCGCTTGCAAATTCCGCTTCAATCGCTTGCGCGTTTAAGGCAGCCTAAGGCTGCCCACGCCCGCGGCGGCTGCGCCGCGGGCGTGCTTGAGAAACAGGCCTGGTTACAGGCGGCAGCGCCATGCAAAGCATGGCGCTGCCTTATTTACCGCTCTCACTCTGAGCTTTCCGCGCAGAGTAGGGGACAGGCTGGAAAAGCGCTCAGCGCTTTTCCAGCCTGCCGGCGTTTTGCCGGCACATCCGTCTGGGTTTGGTGCGGGCGTAGTGGTCGGTAAGGTCGCACACGGCCGAGCGCTTTCCTCCCCCCCCCCCCCGAAAATCTCCAAAGAAAACCTTTCAAAAAAAACAATCCTTAAGTCGAATTA
>JAIRPU010000088.1 GCA_031256815.1 Spirochaetaceae bacterium | reverse complement strand
GCAACAGGGTCGCCGCCGCCCAGAACAACATGCCCTGTATCGGGGCAAAGGCAGGCGCGTGTTTTTGCCATTACCTTGTCCAGTTGCTCAGGCTTTTCCACAAGACTGCCCATGTGAGGATGGTAACTCACCGTCATTCCCAGCGCTTCCGCCATCGCGCAAGTCTTGTCGAGCGCGGCGGCAAGTTTGCCGTAGTCCGCCTCCTGAATGCCGCCGCAGCGGGTAGCTCCGCCGCCCAGGGCAATTTCGGCAGCGCCGAATTTACGGGCGAATTCAGCCGCCTTCTTTAGTTTGTACAGTTCCTCATACAGAATTTCATCGTAGATAAAGCACGCCGCGCTGTACACCGCCAAAAGCGACACCTTGTTTTTTGCAAGCAGTTCCTTAAACGCCGCTTCTTTTCCCTGGTAGGCAAGCAGGTTCCCGTCAAAAATTTCGATTTGTTCGAATCCGGCGGCGGATATGCCGGCTATTGCGTCCGAATCCGCCCCTGTAGACACATAGAACGCGCCGTTTACATTGTTTGCCGCCGCGCAGTGCGCCATTACCGCGCCCCATGCATTGGTCATATAGGCAACTTTCATACACACTCCTAAAATTTCCGGTTTTTATAATGTAACTTCATAGAAATTACAATTACAAGATTGAAATATTCTATATTCAAAAACCGTGTTTGTCAACAAAAATTTTTGCATAAACTGTATTTTACGATGATATTTGCCTGTAATCATGGTTTTATGCCTTGTTCAAAGCTTTTATTTCAGAAATATTACAGAAAATATATAAATGTTTCTGAATGTTTACAAAAAACGGCAGGTCTATTAAACTGATTGAATTATGGGTTCTGAAAAGATTACCTATCAGTATTTGGCAGGAAAAACAGGTTTTTCAGTTGCGACAATTTCAAGGGTGCTAAGCGGAACGGATAGCGTACGCGCGGAAACCAAAGCGGCGCTTCTTAAAAAGATTGAAGAACTGGGTTACGAACCGGCGGATTTTGCCGTGCGCGAAAAGCGAAGCTCCGGAGGCATTATAATATTCAATTTGCCCTCTTTGGAAAATCCTTTTTACGCCGGTATTATAGCCGGCGCAAAAGCCGCCGCTGTTCAGCGTGGATACCAAATGCTTATAAACGAAGAACATATTAACGACAGCACCATTGACGGCTTTCTTACCATGCTTAAAAAGACTCAGGCGGCCGGACTTATTCTTACAAATCATGTTGCGCCGGCATTACTCAAACGCATTGCCGGCGAAATACCGCTTGTTCAGTGCTGCGAATACGATAAAGATTTTGATTTGCCATTTGTTTCAATCGACGATAAGGCGGCGGCGTATAACGCTATGCGCTTCCTTTTTTCGCTGGGACGCAAAAAAATCGCGTTTATGAACGGCCCTATCCGCTATAAGTACGCGCGGGAAAGACTTGCCGGTTACTACGATTACCTTGAAACAGCCGCGCTGGACATCGACCCTTCGCTCATCATAAACCTGCCGGAAATCAGTTACAACCTTGCTGTTTCGGCGGCAAGCGCCCTGTTTCGCAGCGGCGCGCGGCCGGACGCTTTTTTCTGTGTGTCCGATGTTTTTGCCGCGGCGGTAATAAAAGCGGCGCACCGCGAGGATATTCCAGTGCCGCAAAAACTTATGGTGGTAGGTTTTGACAATGTGCCTGTCTCATGGATGATGAACCCCTCCATTACAACTGTAAGCCAGCCGCAGAAAAAACTCGGAATTTCCGCCTGCGAAATACTCGCCACACACATTGCGGAAAGTGCCGGAACTGTAGAAAACATCCTTTACGAAACAGAGATTATCGTCCGCGAATCGACGGCATTGACCCCATGGCTTAATTAATATGCGGTTTCAGCCGGCGCGCCATGTTTACGTATCTTATATTAATTTCCGGGTAATAAACCCGCGCTCTTGTTTTGTATTTTGTTAAGCGTTATTATTTTACAATGCTTGACGCAAATTTTTTTACTGATGCGGATTTTGAGGACTACAGAAACCTGCTCGACAAAGAAAGCGGGATTCACTTTACGGCGGCTAATAAACCGGTTCTTGTGCAAAGGCTTCGCGCAAGGCTGTTGGAACGCGGCTTTAGTACCGCAAAAGATTACTTTAAAATATTAAAAAGCAGCCGTGAAGAATTAAAGTTATTTTTGGATTCAATAACCACTAACCTTACCTGGTTTTTTCGTAATCAGCCTCACTTTGACGCGCTTGAAAACTTTGTGCTTCCCTGTCTTGTTAAAGAAAAAATGGTTAAACCGGACAGGACAATGCGGGTCTGGAGCGCAGGCTGCTCTACCGGCGAAGAGCCTTACACAATTGCAATGTTAATGGCGGAAAAACTTCTTCCTCCCTGGAAATGGGAAATTATCGCCAGCGATTTGAGCTTAAAATGCCTTATGACGGCAAAAGAAGGATTTTACGACAAGGCGCGAATTGCCGGTGTTCCGCAGGAATATTTAAAAAAATACTTTGATGAAACGGCGGGCGGCTATAAAATAAAAGAATTTATTAAAAGTCATATAAAATTTGATTATCATAATCTTAAAAATATTTCGCCCTGGCGGAATTTTGATATTATTTTTTGCAGGAATGTGCTTATCTATTTTGAAGAGTCCGTCCAGCGCGATGTGGTTCAGCAGTTTTATGAAACAATGAACGATAAATCATTTTTATACATAGGACACAGCGAGTCGCTTTTTGGAATGAAGACAAGATTTGAGTTTGTAAAAACAGAATGGACGACATTTTATAAAAAATGGCCGCGTCAGTAGAGTGTTTTAGAATGCGCATTAAACATTTGATTTTTGGGAATTTGGGGAGTTTATAATGATAAATGTGCTTGTTGTTGATGATTCGGCTCTTATGCGCAAGCTGGTTAGCGCTATGATAGAGGAAGAAAAAGAGCTTCATGTCGTTGGAACGGCGATGAACGGCAAATTCGCCCTGGAAAAAATTCCAAAACTTAACCCTGATATTATAGTTTTAGATATTGAAATGCCCGAGATGAATGGCATAGAATTCTTAAAAGAGCGAAAAAAACGGGGTATTCATATTCCCGTAATTGTGCTTTCTTCCGTTGCCGAAAAAGGCGCCGCCGTTACAATGGAATGTATTTCGCTTGGGGCAAGCGATTTTGTTACCAAGCCTTCGGGTTCAATATCTGTTGATGTAGCTACTGTAAAAGAACGTGTAAATTCACTGCTGTTGGCATACGGAAAGCAATATCAAAGGCTTTATAAAAGAACTCAAAACGCCGGCGCGGAATCAGAAAAAAATACAAAAACGCCATCCTGCCCGGCAAAAAAGATAACGCCGGTTCTTATGCCCGGACGCATAGAACTTATTGTGCTTGGCGTTTCAACAGGCGGCCCGGATGCGCTGCGTGTTGTTTTAAAAAACCTTAGTCCTAATCTCAGGCCGCCGATGATTATTGTCCAGCACATGCCGGCCGGTTTTACACGCGAGTTTGCCTCCAGTTTGGATAAGATTTGTCCGCTTGAAGTAAAAGAAGCCGCTGAAGGCGACGAAATTGTTTCCGGCCGTATTCTTATTGCCGAAGGTTCAAAACACTTGGAGGTGGAACGGCTTAGAAACAGCGGAATTGTTCACTTAAGCGATACGCCTTTGGTAAACGGTCACAGGCCTTCTGTGGATGTGCTTTTTTTATCCGCGGCAATGGCGTATCACAATCATGTGCTTGGCGTAATAATGACGGGTATGGGCAGGGATGGCGCGACCCAGCTTGGCTCTATTTACAGGGAAGGCGGACTTACGCTTGGGCAGGACGAAGCCAGTTCGGTTGTTTACGGAATGCCGCGTGTTGCATACGAAATGGGCCATGTTATGGAACAGGTTTCTCTTGAACGAATGGGCCAGCGTATTTGCGAAGTAGCATTGTATTCAAGCTTGTAAATTGATGGAACCGGCTATGAATTCAATTCAAATTGAAATTGAAATTGAAATTGAAATTGCGAAACGCGCATTGTATTAAGGGTAATAACTATGAGTTTTCACAGGAAAAAAAGAAGAAGCGCCGCGCTGCCAAAAACACTCCTTTTTTGGGCTGCGTTTTTTATCGTTGTTGTGCTGCTTTTTATTATTAATGCTCCAAAAATCACCCGCACATGGCAAAATGTTTTTGGCGATAAAAAAAATCCGGTGGATACGGAAAGGCAGGTAGAACCGGTTTCGCCTGTTACAGGGGAAGCGGAAGGAGGAGTTTTTTTCCCACAGCAAAATATCGAATCTGTTCCTCCCGGCGCAAGAGATATTGAAGAGGGCGGGGCAGTAGCGGGTGAATCAAGCGCTCATGTAAACGAAGCGCCAGGCGCGGCTTTGCCTGCGGAAGATAACAAAACCCGCGAAAGAATCATTTATCTTGTAAAGGTGGACAGCGCCGGTTTGGTGTTTATTAACAGCGCAAAACGGCAGGTTCCGGTAAATGAATCTCCATTGGTAACAACGCTTAATGTGCTTTTACGCGGCCCTTCCGCGGAAGAAAAACGGCAGGGGTTAATAACGCTTATTCCTGAAGGAACCAAAGTTTTAAGCGCCGCCGTAGAACGGAATACGGCCATAATAAATTTTAACGAGAATTTTATATTTAACAATTTTGGCGCAGAAGGTTATATTGCCCAGTTAAAGCAGGTAATTTGGACGGCTACTGAGTTTCCCAATATAAACGAAGTTCAAATTAACATAGAAGGAAAAACGGTTGAATATCTTGGCGAAACAATACGGCTTGACCGTCCGCGTTCAAGAGATTCGTTTTAAAGCGCGGTGTTGTAGTAAAGGCCGGTAATCATTAAAATCAAAGAATGAAGTATTCGCGTTTTTTTATTCCTACGCTGCGGGAAGCGCCCGCGGACGCGGTTATAGCGAGTCATATTCTTATGCTTCGCGCCGGTCTTGTACGCAAACTTTCAAATGGCCTTTTTGCGTACCTGCCGCTTGGGTTGCGTGTAATGCGCAAGCTGGAATCTATAATACGCAGCGGGATGGAAGCGGCGGGGTCTCTTGAAATTAAGCCGACTGTAGTTGTTCCGGCGGAATTTTGGAAAGAAAGCGGGCGCTGGGAGGCAATGGGTGAATCGCTTTTGCGGGTAAAAAACCGGCAGGGAATGGACTTTGTTGTATCTCCAACTGCAGAAGAAGCGTTTACCGCGCTTGTTCGTGGTGAACTTTTTAGTTACAAGCAGCTCCCTTTGAATTTTTATCAGATAAACACAAAATACCGTGATGAAATTCGCCCGCGTTACGGACTTATGCGCGCGCGCGAGTTTATAATGAAGGACGCCTACTCTTTTCATGCGAACGATGAAAGTCTGGATGAGGCTTACAGGGCAATGGGGCAGGCTTACAGACGAATTTTCAAAAGTTGCGCGTTAAATGTTATCCCTGTCCGCGCAGATTCCGGCGCTATGGGGGGCAGCGGCAGCGAAGAGTTTATGGTCGAAAGCGAAATAGGCGACAACACTTTGCTTATATGCCCTGAATGTGAAGACGCCGCCAATGTCGAAAAAGCATCATGCAGGAACGATTTTGAATTGAAGAACGAAGATGAAGCGCGTAAAGCGGCTTCCGCGTTTCCGCCGCCTGAAATTGTAGATACCCCTGGCGTTAAGACCATTTCTGAGCTGGAAGCGTTTTTTAAAGGAGACTTACCGGCTACACGTCATATAAAAACGCTTGTTTATCACGCGGCGAATGTAGAACACGAAATGTTTAAAGCAAAAAATGAGTTTTTTGCCGTTTGTATTCGCGGTGATTTGGAACTAAACGAGGCAAAACTTGCGGCACTGCTCAAAGCGGGCGAGGTAACGCTTGCCGCTGAAGCCGATGTGGAAAGGCTTACCGGCGCGCCCATTGGATTTGCCGGCCCTGTTGGTTTAAAGCAACTTCCTGTTATTGCCTGTCAGAGCGCCGCGGCGCTTTTTGGAGCGTTAAGCGGCGCGAATCTGCGCGATAAACACTATAAAAATGTTTGCTATGGCCGTGACTGGCAGGCGCAGCTCATAGCCGATCTTCGTGTGGTAAAAGCAGGCGACCGTTGTGTAAAATGCGGCGCGGCGCTCTATGAAAAAAAAGGCAATGAATTGGGGCATATATTCAAACTTGGCAAAAAATATACGCTTGCCATGAAGCTTAACTATCTTGACGAAGCCGGTGTTGAACAGACTCCAACAATGGGCTGTTATGGAATAGGACTTGACCGTACCATTGCCGCTGTTATAGAAGAACATCACGATGAACATGGAATCATTTGGCCAATGACTCTTGCGCCGTTTCATGTTGTTGTAATTCCAATTCAGAATAACGCTGCCGTTGAAGAAGCGGCGCTTAAACTGTGCGCGGAACTTGAATCGCTTGGCGTTGAAGTTTTGCTTGACGATAGAACGGAGAGGCCGGGAGTGCGTTTTAATGACGCGGATTTAATGGGAATTCCTTTTAGGGTAGTAATTGGAGAAAAAAATCTTTTGCAGGCTAAAGTTGAAGTAAAACGGCGCGGAGAAGCTTCTGCAAAACTTATAGACGCGGTTTGCGCGGCGGAACAGCTCGCTTTAGAAGTTAAAAATGGCATTGACGCGCTAAAAACAGGCAGTTAAAGATTAGCGGTGTGTTTTTAGCATTTTTATTTTTCCTAGCGTCCAGTTACAAAGCCGTGTTAATGAAAGTTCGCGCATTCCAAGTAATCCCTGCGGACGGAAAAGCATTACAAATATCAGCAGCAGCGGATATATTAAAAGGCGGTAATCGCGTAAAAAACGCAGGAATTCCTGCAATGCCGTAAGCACATAAGCGGCAAGCACCGCGCCCGTCATTGACCCCATACCGCCAAGCACAACAAAAATCAGGTAGTCTATGCTCTTGTTAAAAGAAGCTATATCTGGTTTTACAAAGCCCACAACCATAGCAAAAAGGCTTCCGCCAAGGCCGGCAATAAAGCTTGCCGCTACAAAACCTATCATTTTGTAGTGAAATACGCTTATTCCCGATGAATTTGCCGCAATTTCATCTTCGCGTACGGCGAGTATCGCTCTGCCGTATGTTGAACCTAAAAAATTATTCAAAAGAATAAGCAGCACTACGAGGCAGGCGGTTACGGTAAAAAAAGCAAGTTCCGGGTACAGCGCAAACGCGCTTATAAGCTGGCGGCCGTTCGCCCCGCCTGAGATTTGTTTTATGTTTACAAACAACACACGTATAATTTCACCGAATCCGAGCGTAACAATTGCCAGATAATCGCCTGAAAGTTTTAGGGTGGGGAAGCCTATAAGAAAACCTGCAAACGCCGTTAATAATGCGGCAAAAAATGCGGCAAGCGGTAATGGCGCTCCGCAATCAAGGTGAAAAAATATTGTGGAATACGCCCCTATAGCCATAAAACCTGCCTGGCCTATAGAGAGCTGCCCCGTAATTCCGGTAATCATATTAACGCTTACAGCCATAATTGCGTTTACTCCGCCTGTAATGATTACCTGGGCAAGATAAGCGTCTATTTGGCCAAAATGAATTAACAGCGCGGGCAAACAGCTAAACGTCAGCCCTAAAACCGTCAATATTAATGTGCGGCGAAAGTTAGCGTTCATACTTTTACCCTTAATGGAGAGCCCAAAAGCCCTGTAGGTTTTACAAGCAGGATTATAATTAAAATAGAGAAAGAAATTGCGTCTGCATATTGCGAAGATAAAAATCCTTTTGTAAGTGTTTCCGCTATGCCGAGTATAAAACCGCCCGCCATAGCGCCCGGCACAGAGCCTATTCCGCCGAGTACCGCGGCGACAAACGCTTTTAAGCCGGGCATTGTCCCCATAACAGGAGAAATTTGCGGGTAAGCGCAGGCATAAAGTATTCCGCCGGCCGCGGCAAGCACAGAGCCAAGCGCAAATGTAAAAGAAATTGTGCCATTTACCGGTATTCCCATAAGGCTTGCCGCGTGCCTGTCGAAAGAAACGGCGCGCATTGCTTTACCGCGTTTTGTGTAGTTGATTATATAATTTAGAGCGAACATAAGCGCCGCGGAAAGCACTATAACGATAAGCTGAATGTTTGAAACAGAAAGCGCCCCAAAGCTGATATTGCTTACCTCCGGCCTTGGAAACTGGCGCGGGTTTGGCCCTATAAACGGGAGTATTCGCGCCCCGTTTTGCAAAATTAACGATACCGCTATTGCGGTTATAAGCGAATTAAGCCGCGGGGCGTTTCTAAGCGGCCTGTAGGCAAAGCGTTCAATGAATACGCCAAGAGCGCCGCAAAGGGTCATTGCCGTTAAAAATGCAAGCGTAAGCGAAAGCGGAGAAACCCCCAAAGCGGTTAATACAAAGTAAGCGCAGTAAGCGCCAACCATAAGCACGTCGCCATGAGCAAAATTGATAAGCATTACAATGCCGTAAACCATTGTATAGCCTAGCGCAATCAGCGCGTATATGCTGCCAAGAGACACACCGTTTATCATTTGCTGTAAAAAAATACTAGCGTTCACAAAACTGTTCTAACAGAATTACAGAAAAATTACAACAGACATAACAAAAATATAATCGGGGTTTTTAATACAAAGCGTTTGTTTTAAGATATTTGCGCTTATGTTGTATAGAATTGAATATATTTTTATAATAATTTTGTATTTTATAAGCGGAACCTGCCGCCGTCATTATGCAAAACAGCATGATGACGGGCAAGCGGTAATTTTTATGTTCTGCAGACCAGGTTAAAAACAAATGAATATTTTGAGCGAAAATATAACGGTAGGTTTTACCGATGTTGACCCGTCCGGCCGCATTACGCTTTTTAGTCTGTTTGACTATTTTCAAAAAGCGTCTATAAAACACGCCGAAATGCTTGGAGTTGGCCGTGAGTATTTAAAAGCCCGCGTTCAGGTTTGGGTTCTTTCGCGAATGTCTGTTATTATTGAACGCCGTCCGGCGCTGGACGAGAAATGCGTGCTTAATACCTGGCCGCGCAGCTTTGAAAAACTTTTTGCAATCCGCGATTACGATATTAAGGATACACATGGGAATATTTTAGTACGAGGGCGTTCCGGCTGGCTGTTGCTTGATATAGAAAAACGGCGTCCTTTAAGGCCGCGCGAAAGCGGAGTAGAGCTGCCATTAAACGAAGGGCTTGATTCGCTTGATTTTGCCCCGCTCGGGCTTAATTCGCCGCAGCAGGCTGAAAAAGCCGGGGAACGTAAAACCGTTTATTCCGATATTGATTTTAACGCGCATGTAAATAACGCCCGCTATATTCAATGGCTGCAGGATTTTTTGCCGGCCGGCACGCTGGAAAACGCCGATTCGATAAGGCTGGATATTAATTATTTAAACGAACTAAAACAGGGCGACATTGTTTCGTTTTACAGCGCGCAAATTCATTTGGATAAAACAGAAGCTAAAATATGGCGCAATGCGCTGTCGTTTGAAGGCCGTAAAGAGGACGGCGAAGCGGCGTTTCGCGCCGAAGTAAGGATTTCCTAGCGCGCGTCAATGCCCTCTACAAGCCAGTCTGTTATAAGCTGAAAACGTTTTTTTGCGGCGGAAACAATATCAACGCGGGAAGCGGCGAATTCTTCCGCTGCAATGAGCATAATGCTGTAAACGGCTACGCCTTCAGAAACGGGTTCAATATAAAACAATATATTAAAATTATTTTTTTTAAATATTGTTAAAAACAAAAATGAAATTGGCTTGCTGTTTGTAAGAAACCATATAATTCCATTTTCTGTTTTTGTTAATTCAGTTTGATAATAACATTCGCCAAGGTTTATATCGTCTAAAATAATAACAGCGCTTTCGTTTAAAGGCACAAAGTTTTTTGGAGCCTCACCTTCAACACGAAGCGCTTTTTTAAAAAGCGGCACTTCCTTCCGGCGCGTATGCGAAAAATATTTTCTTCCGGCAAGAAGCCGCACGCGCAGCGTAGCGTTATAAATATCAATTAAATTTATGTTATTTGTTTTTTTTATCAATGTAACCATTTCCAGTATTACGGCATTTTTTTTTTCGAGCAGAGCCGTTTTGCGTGTGTTAAATTCTGTTCCGGCGTTTATTTTTAAAAGCGTATTCTCTTTTTTAATGGCATAATAAGCGCCGCTGCTTTGCGCCTCGGTTTTTACAGCGGCCGGCAGTTCAGAAAAAAGCCCGTCAAAGCCGCGCGCAAATACGCCGGATATTCCGCAAAAAAGGAATAATATAAAAAACAGACGCGGCATTTGTTTTTAAATTATAAATTTGAACATAAGCGATATGTCAAACGCTTCATATCCGGCGCCTGAGTACCAGGTTATAGGATAGTTTTTTGCTATATTCATATCTTTGCCGTGATAAGTGTATTTACTTCTGCCCTGCGAGTTAAAGATGTTACGGTAGGCAACTTCCAGGCTGATTGCAAAAATATTTGCCGGTCTTACAGAAAGCGCGAAAGCGGCGTCGAGCTGCGTGCCGCCGTTAAGCAAATCGCCTTCATCTTCAATTACAAGATCGCGCAAAAGATGTTCATCTTTTGCTTTAAAAAACACCAGAGGAGTAGCGGCGAAAGAAACTTCAACATTAAAAAAACGGTTAAACTCGCCGTAAAGCGAAACGCCAAACCCTATTCCAATCCATGTTTGCCTGTACCTGATTCCTTCGGTTTTATCGCTGATATAAAAATGAGTTTGGGCATTTGTTATGATATTGTTATGTTCGTCAATATTTGGATATAACATAGAACCGCCATAAGCCGACCATTCAAAAAACATTCCGCTTATAACAGAAAATGTTTTTATACTCATAATGCCTTTGTTAAATACGCAGCCGCTTTTTAAATCGAATAAATATGCCATATTTGTCCGGTTTTCTGAAACCGAATAGTGTGTAAGCTGGTTTTTGTTTTGGTCATCCGTCCAGTCTTGGTCCTGCATTTTACCGGTTATGCCCGGTATTGCGGCCTTAAATGAAATATCAAAAAAAGTTCCGGGAAGCCGGTTTTTAGTATTTTTTGTAAAGCCTATATCTCCGCCCACATAAAATATAGGTTTAAAACCCCATAAAAGCTCGCTTAGCTTGTCGTTGCCATGTTTGTCGCGCCAGATAATTTCTTCGGCCTGGCCAATTAAAAAACCTGTTTTAAGTCCAAGTAAAAACTGCCAGTTTCTTTCGTTTTTTTTGGGCGCTTCTGCTTCCTGTTTTTGGGGTGTTTCTGCTTCCTGCGAAAAAACAGATGTAACAGAAACGGCAAGCGCTAACAAAAAAACAACAGCTTTTTTCATGACCTCTCCCTTTGGTTTTGTTATTATAATCCTAAAAATAACATCATAATTGAATCCCAAATTCTTTTCAAGATGTTGGCGCGTTTAACCTCCTTTGTTGCTACAAGCGGCACTTCGGCAAGCTTGCCTTCGGAATCAAACACAAACAGTGTTCCAAGCCGTTCGCCGCGTAAAAATGGCGCTGTTACCGAAGGTAAGTATTCAACTTCCATGCTTAATTCACCGCCACGTCCTACAGGTACGCTAAGCGCCGCCATATCAGACGCGCTTTGTCCGGGCAAGTAAGGTTCAACATTAATATAGCTCTCTTTTCCTTTCCACACTCTTGTTTTTTTTAACTCTGGACGCTCAAAACGCAGTGTTTTAAAATTTGAATAGCCCCAGTCAAGCAGCGCGGTTCCGTCGTTATTGCGGTAACGCGCCCCCCAGTAAGCGCCAAGTTCTGCGGGAACTCCAAGCAAAACGCATATAAAACGAGTCCCGTTACGTTCACAGCTAAGCGCAAGATTGTAACCGGATTCGTCAATATAGCCCGTTTTTAGCCCGTCAACTCCAGGGTAACGCCACAAAAGCCCGTTGCGGTTAGTTTGAGTTACCGTTCTTGGATTATTTTGTTTTGAAGCGGGCAGATTTTCTTGTTTTGGATATGAAAATTCGGGAACAGAGTGTAATTCTACAAGATTTTTTGGGTATAAATTAACATAAAAACGGCAAAAAACAGCAAACTCGCGCGCTGTTACCCAGTTTTCTTCCGAAATTCCCGAAGGTTCTACAAAAAAAGTTTGGGTTAATCCCAATTCCTGCGCGGCATTGTTCATTTTTGCCGCAAACTCTTCTATGCCTGGAGACACAAGAAGCGCCACCGCAACAGCGGCATCGTTACCCGAACTTACGGCGAGCCCAAGAAGCAGCTCTCTTAAACTTACCGTCTGCCCTTCGTCGAGCATCATAAGCGTTGAACGCGGAGGCTGGTTCCGCGCCCAGGCGGCGGGAGGCAATGCCACAGGCGCGTCAAAATCAAGATGGCGTTCCGCCGCGTCTTGCATGGCAATGTGTATCGTCATAAGTTTTGTAAGAGAGGCAGGAGGAATACGTTCGTCTGCATTTTTGGCGTAGAGAATAACGCCTGTAGCCGCGTCCATAAGCACGGCGGCGCGGGAATAAAGCTCAGGCGGTGTTGAAGGTTCCGCGTAAAGCGCCGCGCAAAATACAAGAAAAAACGTGTTTTTGGTAATATACCGGATAAATTTAATAAACATCATCATGCGTGCGGGTGCGCCCGCCTGTACACTTCTTTTAATTTTGATATGGTTGTATGCGTGTAAATTTGTGTTGTAGAAAGGCTGGCGTGTCCCAGAAGTTCCTGCACAATGCGTATATCACAGCCTGAGTTCATAAGATGAGTGGCAAAACTATGCCTAAGGCTGTGCGGATGAATATTTTTGTTTATTCCGCTGCGTTTTGCGTATTCGTTTATAATCCACCGCGCTCCGGAAGTGGAAAGAGGACGCCCGTTTAGGTTGATAAACAACTCCCCGCTCTCCCTGTCCTTTAATTTTGCGCTGCGTTCCGGCAGATACGCAAGCAGAGCGTTTTTTGCGTCATCCGAAAAAAATACATCGCGCTCTTTACCGCCTTTGCCAATTACTTTAGCGCCGCTAAAATTTTTTTCCAGCATTTTCATTGAAAGCGAAATAAGCTCGCTTATTCGCAAACCTGCGCTGTACATAATCATTATAAGCGCTTTATCCCGCGCTTCCCAAAGTATGCCTGCGGCTTCCGGCAGTTTTGCAAAGCACGACATTTCATCTTCCCACAGAAAAACCGGCAGTTTTTTTTTCGGTTTAACGTTTCGCAGTGTTTCGGAAGGATTATCATCACGAAACTTAAACCGCACAAGATAACGAAAAAAGCCGCGCAGCGATGCAAGCGCGCGGTTTATGCTTATTGCCGCCCTGTCTTCAAAACTCATATTGCTTATAAAAAGTTCAAGTTCGGAGCGTGTGGCAAGTTCAGGAACGCAGCCGTAATTCTCACAAAAATTGGAAAAACAAGCTAAATCGGCACTGTAAGCGAGCGCTGTCGCCTCCGCTACGCCTCGTGTTCCACGCAAATAGCCAAGATAAGCGTTTATTTTTTCGTTGGAGATTTCTGCCGGCATCTCCTTTTTATCGGCAGGGCGGGCATTTTGATTAAGGTTTGAACATACTCCAAAAACTTTTCGGGCGCTGGTGTTTGCGGCATTTTTGCTGTTATAATAGCGCATGGTTTTAGAAGATGATGTTATAAACGCTGCGGACAAACTAAAAGCGCTGCGTGAAGAAGTAGCCAAAGAGTTTACCGGACAGGGCGAACTTGTTGAAACAGCGCTTATAGCGCTTCTCGCCGGCGGCCATATACTCGTTGAAGGTGTGCCGGGGCTGGGTAAAACACTGCTCGTCAGGGCATTTGCCAGGGCAATAGGCGGAGAAAGCGCGCGCGTACAGTTTACTCCAGACCTTATGCCGTCCGACATTACAGGCAATATAATGCTGGATGCGGCGCAGGGAGGTTTTATTACAAAACGGGGGCCTGTTTTTACAAATATTTTTATAGCGGACGAAATTAACCGCGCTCCCGCAAAGACACAGGCGGCGCTTTTTGAGGCAATGCAGGAGTTTCAGGTAACTCTGGACGGGAAAAGTTATCCGCTGCCACGCCCTTTTATGACGCTTGCCACCGAAAACCCTTTTGAACATGAAGGCACATATCCGCTGCCGGACGCGCAAAAAGACCGGTTTTTGCTTAAAATTATAGTGAATTATCCTTCTTTTGAAGAAGAAACAGCTATGGTTAAACGTGTTACCGCTTCGGATTCCGGCGGCGCAGAGCTGTCTGTTGCGGCGGTTAAAGCTGTAACAACGCCTTCTGAATTTGCCGCGCTGCAAAAAAAAAGCGCGCTTGTTACCGTAGACGATTCTCTTGTTGATTACGCCGTAAGACTCTGTTCGGCAACAAGAAAGCATCCGGCGGTGCAATGCGGGGCAGGGCCAAGGGGCAGCCTTTCGCTTATCCGCTCGGCGCGGGCGCGGGCGCTTATTAATTTACGAAACTTTGTTTTGCCGGACGATATAAAGGCGCTGGCGGTTCAGGCGCTTGCCCACAGGCTTACGCTATGCGCAAGCAGCGAACTTGAAGGGACAAGCGTTGCGGAAGTTGTCGGCGCAATAGTTGAACAAACAGCCGCGCCCAGGGATTAAAGCGCTTTAGTTTTTATGTGCTGTGGTATTGACCCTGGGCGGAATCGAACTGCCAACCCACGCCTTAGGAGGGCGTTGCTCTATCCATTGAGCTACAGGGCCATGCTACCTTGGTAACAAAAATTAGTATAACATAATTGGTTCATTATGTTAAAGACTTTGACAAAGATTTCGGTATTTAAAACCAGGTTCGCCGCGTTATAAAGCGGCAGGTCTGCCGTCTGAAAAAACCGCGGCATAATATATAAGCAAACCGCTTAACGCTCAATTTTTATTTT
>JAIRPU010000166.1 GCA_031256815.1 Spirochaetaceae bacterium | reverse complement strand
ACAGTTAAGTTTGAGTAAATAATGGTTCCGAATTAGAGAAAAATGATGAAGCTGCGCGGTTTTACATTCAGTGTTTTTGGGCGCATTTTTGCCGGCGGTGGAAGCGCCGCAGTAGAGGCCGCCCGCGAAACGTCGTTGCCGTTGCGGGCGGGGGCCTATGCCGGCAAGCCTGCGAAACCGCGTTGCCGTTGCGCAGGTCGTACGCCGCCACACCGCAGACGCGGTGTGGCGGCAGTTGTTCCGCGGCCTGCGCAACACGCAGGCCGCGGCTGGCGATAAGGCCGCGCGAAGCGCGGTCGCCGCCGGCAAAAAACGCGCTTTCCGCTACAATTTGCTTCGCTTCGCTTGCAAATTCCGCTTCAATCGCTTGCGCGGGTGCGGGACTGCTGCCGGCGATGTATTAACCGGCGGCTGCCGGCGCGTTACAGACGGTGCATTTCCAAAAGTTTGGAAAGCATTTCTTTTTGGTCCGAGCGAGGAACTATAATATCCACAAATCCGCATTTAAGTTGAAATTCGGCGCGCTGGAACCCTTCCGGCAGATTTTCTCTAATTGTGCCTTCTATTACGCGCGGACCGGCAAATCCGATTAAAGCGCCCGGCTCGGCCATGATTATATCGGCCAGCATTGCAAAAGAGGCCACTACGCCGCCTGTCGCCGGGTCGCAAAGCACAATAAAGTAAGGCACGCCGGCTTTGTCAATTTCCGCTACGGCGCTGCTGGTTTTTGCCATTTGCATAAGGCTGAATACGCCTTCCTGCATACGCGCCCCGCCGGAAGTTGCGTAAATTATTACGGGGAGGCGTTCTTCCGCGCCGCGAAGCAGCGCTCTTGTAATTTTTTCTCCAACCACAGAGCCCATGGAGCCGCCCATAAAATCAAAAGACATAAGCGCCAAAATTACTTTTCTGCTGTTTATTTCGCAAATTCCTGTAATTACTGCATCTTTCATATTTGTTTTTGATTCGGCTTCGCTAAGTTTTTCTTCATAACCGAAAATGTCTATTGGGTTGCGCGAATAAAGATGCTGTGAAAACTCCATAAAACTGTTTTCGTCAGCAATATATTTTATTCTGTCCGCAGGTTCCATTCTAAAATGATGCCCGCAAGCGGGGCAGCAGTGCAGCGCCGCCGAAACAGCGCCGGCTTCGTGTTTTTCGCCGCACGAAGGACAGGCATAAAGTTCTTGTTTCATTTATTGCTCCATTCGCCGGAATAAAATTCAGGCGAGCTTATTATTTGTTTTTGTTCTTCGATGTTTGTTTTAATTCCATCTATGCGAAGTTCGCCCAGCGCGCGAAGCATACGCGAAATTGCCGCAGGACGGTTATCTGCATGAACGATAAGCTTTGCCACAAGGGCATCGTAGTACGGCGGCACTGTACAGCCTGAATATAAAAAAGAATCCCAGCGAACGCCTGGGCCGCCCGGTATTTCAAGCCCGCCGACTTTGCCTGGCGACAGCGCGTTTATCCGGCATTCTATAGCCGCGCCTTTTGTATGAGCGCAGCCTGCTGCAAGCTCCATATCGTTATTTGTACAAGCCAAAATTTGTTCCCTGATTATGTCAACGCCGCAGACCATTTCACTTACAGGATGTTCAACCTGAACACGGGCGTTTACTTCCATAAAATAAAAAGAATCATCTTTTACCAAAAACTCTATTGTCCCCGCGCCGCGGTAAGAAAGGCCGCTAAAAAGTTTTAAAGAAAGCGCCGTCATTTTTTTTCGCATTGCGTCAGAAATTGCAGGCGAAGGGCTTTCTTCAATAAGTTTTTGATGATTCTTTTGAACTGAACAGTCCCGCTCGCCAAGAACGGCAACTTTTTCCGCGCCGGAAGCAAGAATTTGAAGTTCAACATGACGCGGATTTTCGATATATCGCTCAATAAAAACGCTGCCGGAAGCAAAGTTTGATTCAGCCTCACGCGAAGCAATTTTCAGCGCCTCTTCAAGCTCGTCTGCATTGTTCACGATTCGCATTCCCTTGCCGCCGCCGCCTGCCGCCGCCTTTATTATAATGGGCAAATTTAGTGTTTTAACCGCTTCCAGCGCCTCTTCGATGTTGGAAACAGCCTCTTTTGTGCCTGGCGTTACCGGAAGTCCAAGCCGTTCCGCGGTTTCGCGGGCGGCAATCTTGTCTCCCAAAAGCGCGAGCGTTTCTGGAGAAGGGCCAATAAAAACAAGCCCCGCGTCTGTAACTGCGCGGGCAAAACCGGCGTTTTCGGATAAAAAGCCAACGCCCGGGTGCAGCGCTTCGCAATGAGTTTTTATCGCCGCTTCTATAAGGTTTTTTTGCAAAAGGTAGGATTTTGCAGCGGGCGCGCTGCCTATGCAAATTGCCTTGTCGGCAAGGCGTGTATGAAGGCTGTCGCGGTCTGCAGTGGAATAAACAACTACAGGAGAAATCCCCATTTCACGGCAGGCGCGGATAATCCGCACGGCAATTTCGCCGCGGTTGGCTATAAGCAATCGTTTTATCACACGCGGCTCCGGCTCATACACGCTCCACTTCAAAAAGCGGCTGCCCGAATTCAACAAGCTCGCCGGAATTTACTTTAATATCCAGAATTATGCAGTCAAATTCAGCTTCAAGCTGATTCATCATTTTCATTGCTTCCAGAGTGCAGAGCGTTTGCCCTTTTTGCACGCGCTTTCCTTTTGACACAAAAGAGGGCGAATCCGGGCCCGGCGATGCATAAAAAGTGGCCACCATTGGAGATGTTATAACGGTGGCATTTGTTTTTAGCGGCGGCAGCTCCATAGCCTGATTCAGTTCCGCCTGAGTCAAAGCGGGCGAAACGTTTTTTCTGGCACGCGCGCCGGTTTTAGCAGTATCTTCTTTTTTTAGAAGAAGCTTTGCGCTTCCGTCACTGTACTCCAGCTCTGTTAAAGAGGAAGCGTCGAATTTGTCTATTATTGTTAAAATATCCTGCATTTTAATCCTCTATAAAAACTATATGCCTGCGGTGTTTTGTTCCGCTTCGTAATCTACGCCTGCAATATCAAAACCGTGCGCTTCCAGAAAATCATGCTTAAAAAAGGAAACGTCGAGTTTTTCAAGCCCGTACGAAATTTCTTTTGCCGTTTCTTCCTGAACATCGGGGCGAAGTTCAAATTCGTCAAGCCGTATACGGTGTTCATCGTCCACGGGAACCATATCCGCGTTATGCGCGGCTTCGCCTGAATAAAGTTTTTGCGATAAAAGCCGCGCGGCCTGTTCGATACAGCCTTCGTGAGTTTTTTTTGCCTTCATAACTTTAAAAAGCGCGGATATATACGGGATAATTGGAATAACCGCGCTGGCGCGTGTAACAACCGCTTTGTTTACAGAAACCCAGGCGCATTGCCTTGAAAACTTTTTATTTATTGCGCGGAATGCCCTTTCCAAATCTGCCTTTGCACGGCCTATTGTACCGTTTTTGTAAATAGGCCAGCTCGATTCAGGGCCAATGTAGGTAAACGCGACTGTACGAAAGTTTTCTGCAAGCAGTCCCGCATTGCAAAGCGCCTCCATCCAAAGTTCCCAGTCTTCGCCGCCCATAACTTTTACAGTTGCCGCAATTTCCTCGTCTGTTGCCGGAGCAATATTTATGTTTGAAAGTTCGCCTGTAACTATGTCTATTGTTTCGCCGGAATACGGGCTTCCGATTGGTTTGATTACAGATTTATGGAGTATGCCGGTTTTTGGGTCAAGCCGCACAGGTGAAGCAAGCGAATAAATTACCAGATCTATTTTTGTTCCAAGCGCCGCCGAAGCTTCTTTTGCCGCGTTTATACAGGCGTTTTTTGTTTCGTTTGAAAAAGCATCTCCATCTATGCTGCGCGAAAAAAGTTTTTCTTTTGCCGCCGCCCTGTCGAAGGCAAGGTTATTATAAAATCCGGGCGAGCCGGTTTTTGTAGCGGTTCCCGGTTTTTCCATGGAAAGTCCGATTGTTGCCGCGCCGCAGCCAAAGGCCAGGGCAATTCGTGTTGCAAGCCCGTAACCCATTGAACAGCCTATAACAAGGGCAAGTTTTGGCGCGCCTGCTCCTGCCAAAGGCGCAAGCGTTTTTATGTATTCAATCTGATTTTCAACAGATTTAACACAGCCTGCAGGATGAGAGCTTAAACAGATATTGTTTCGAATCATTGGTTTTATTTTCATAATAATCTCCTAATTTGCACTGCCAACAAGGCACATCCACTGCGCTTCGCAGGCGAGTTCGTCTCCAACAAAAGTTTTGCCAGACTGCTTTATCATTTTATCCGAGACGCGCAGATTTGTAATTTCAAAGCGGGCTTTTTCGCCCGGCCTTACCTGCCGTCTGAATTTTACATTATCCACTGTTGCCAAAAAAAACAGCGCGTTACCGCTTAAAACGCCGGTTTTTCGCAATCCGGCGCCGCCGGCCTGCGCCATGGATTCGATGAGGATAACGCCTGGAACAACTGGATATTCAGGAAAGTGCCCCTGGAAAAAAAATTCGTCCGCATTAAAAACATGGGATGCGGATATGTTTGTTTCGTCCGCGTTAAGCAGCTCGTCTACAAACAAAAAAGGCTTTCTGTGTGGAATGAGTTTTTCAATTTCTAACATGATTTGACAAATTTATCGAATATGTCAAGTTTCGTCCAGATACCGGCGCGAAACCGCCCCGCTTTTTCGCGCCGGTGTGCAGGCGTGCGCCGCAGGTTTTATGCGGCTTTTTTGCGCATTTTTATCTGTTCATACAAGTATTCAGGGGCAAAATCCACTCCATTCTCCCAACATACTGTATGCCGTTCAACCCTGATTTTATTGAATTTATTTTTGTCAACAAGTTCTCTTATTATTTCCCGGTGATCTGTGTTGATTTTATCCTTAAAATCAATAATCCCATTAAGACCGTCATTGAATTCAACGTAAATACGATAATCCTCGCGCAATTCTGCTTTAATCACATACGGCAGCATCTTTCCACCTCATGCCAAAGGGGCAATTTTGAAAAAATTGCCGTCTTTTCGAACCATGTTCCAATTTTCCATTAATTCTGTTTTATGCAAATTAGCCCATTCCATCGCTAAACCTAATACACGTGATGGTAGTTCACCATTTAATACCGTCAAATCATTAATCGCAATCAATGCCTCATGCTCATTATAAAGCACATGAAAGTGAGGCGGGTTATGATCATCAAAATAGATAGATATAACCATTCCCAAAAAACGGCTCAACTCCGGCATATTTTTTATTATACTGCTGTGGCATGAATCTTGTCCAGTTTCGTTGTAAATTCCGCTCAATTCCGAATTAGAGAAACCGTTTTTAACCGTTTATTTCCCGGTGATCTGTGTTGATTTTATCCTTGTGTCGATACATGATTGATTCGGCAATAATATGCACACTGCCCTTCAAACAAGCACCTACCCTTCCCACAATAATCAACACTACATCTATTTATGCGTTTATTGGCCGCCGCCTGCAACATATCCGCTGTATTATTCACAAAAGACAGCAGGCACTCGTACATTACTTTGTTAATAATGAATTTTCTTTTATAATTTCACCCCATTTTGAGTTATAACTATCACGAATATTTATTATTGAGCCAAAGCGCGACAACTCCTTTCTGTAAATATCCAAAACCCTGTCTCTATAACCTATCCCTTGTCCATATTCCTCTACTGCCTGCTCCCATGTTCGTTCATGAAAAAGGCTTTCTGTGTGGAATGAGTTTTTCAATTTCTAACATGATTTGACAAATTTATCGAATATGTCAAGTTTCGTCCAGATACCAGAGCGAAGCCGCCCCGCTTTTTTGCGCCGGTGTGCAGGCGTGCGCCGCAGGTTTTATGCGGCTTTTTTGCGCATTTTTATCTGTTCATACAAGTATTCAGGGGCAAAATCCACGCCATTCTCCCAACATACTGACACTTACTTCTTCTGTTCCATTATTTCCAAAAACCTAAGCCTGTATTCGTGTACTTTCTTTTTACATGATTCTGTTTTCCCAAATTTCCAATATTTATCAAAAAAATTGTCAGATAAATTAACTATATCCAACAAGACAACTATTTTAGCTCGCCTTGCTCTTGAACTTTTTCCTTTAAATTCATCCTTTGATTGTTTAATTTCATTAACCACATTTTCATACCCTTTTTTTATAAGATAATCATACGCATCTTTTAAAGATAAATAGTTTTTTTTATTTTCAATTCCTGCCATAATTTCTCTCCTTTAATTTGGCAACAAAATTTAAATATAACCGCGCCGCTTTGCTGCGCCTGTTATTCAATTCGCGCTTTCAGCGCTCATTTCCGCTTAAAATCCAGAGCTGTTTTCTACTTTTTTTTATATTTTTCACAGAAATAACAAGGCGGCAGAATTTCCTTAGACCATGAACCTCCTTTTACACCTTTCTTTGTTGATAAATCTAAATTACCGCAATACTCATGCATAATTTGATCAACATTTTTTGTGTAAAAATGCTCACAATCTAATGGTGAAGGGTCTAAAGCCTGATGAATAAGAGTGCATGGAAAATCTGCTCTTATACTTCCAGGCAGAAGGCTTTTATTTTCGTTATCCATTTTTAATATCTCCTATATTAAGTTTCACTTCCCTGTTAAAACCCTCGAGATGTTCGCCTCTTTTTGCTGCATTTATTACAGATTCCAGTTTTTTATAGGCAAATAATATCCCAGTATGATTTTTTTTATGATATGTTTTCATAATTTCTCTCCTTATTGCTTTTCAATATGTCT
>JAIRPU010000184.1 GCA_031256815.1 Spirochaetaceae bacterium | reverse complement strand
GCCGCCACACCGCAGGCGCGGTGTGGCGGCGGCGGCGCGGGTGTGGAGGCGCACGGCCGGTGAAACCGCAGCGCGGTTTCGCCGGCTGCCGATTATGGCCGCCGCAGGCGGCCGCGCTTCGCGCAGGGCGGCCGAGCCGCGAAGCGCGCCACCCCCACCGGCCGCATTATTTTACAACAATATTTACTAGTTTTCCTGGCACAGTGATTATTTTTGCGGGACTTTTACCATTAAGCCATTTCTGAACGTTTTGCAAAGATAATGCGCGTTTTTCAAGCTCTTGCGGAGAGGTTTCAGGATTCACGCTAAATTTATCACGGAGCTTTCCGTTTATCTGCACTACAACCGTTACCTCATCATCCGAGGCAAGTTCATTATCAAACTCCGGCCAAACGGCACAGGATACCGGCTCCTTACGCCCAAGTTTCTCCCAAAGTTCTTCGGCAAGATGCGGCGTATAAGGAGAGAGCATAATTACAAAGGGCTCAAAAAGTTCTACAGGCACATCGCCAAGTTTTGAAAGTTCAGCAGAATATATCATCATAGCTGAAATTGCCGTATTGAATTTGAGAGAATCTGTATCGGCTGTAACCTTCGCTATTGTTTTGTGAAGTAGTTTTACAAGCAGAGGTTCCGCTTTAGCCGTTTTCGATATTTTTTCTCCAATATGCCATAAACGTTCCAAAAAGCGTTCTACACCCGCTATTCCGGAAGTTATCCACGGCTTTGAAACCTCCAGAGGTCCCATAAACATTATATAAAGGCGCAGCGCATCCGCACCGGATTCATTTATTATAACATCCGGATTAATAACATTCCCGCGCGACTTACTCATCTTTTGATTGTCTTCACCTAAAATCATTCCCTGATTTATAAGTTTTTTAAACGGCTCGTCTGTGTTTACAAGTCCAAGGTCGAAAAGCACTTTATGCCAAAACCGGCTGTAAAGCAGATGTAAAACCGCGTGTTCAGCCCCTCCAACGTAAAGGTCAACCGGCGCCCAGTAGTCAGCTTTATCACGCGAAACAAATTCTTTGTTGTTGTGCGGGTCAAGATAGCGCAGATAGTACCAGCATGAACCCGCCCACTGCGGCATTGTATTTGTTTCGCGCTTTGCCGGCGCTCCGCAGCGCGGGCAGCTCGTGTTCACCCATTCGTCAATGTTGGCAAGCGGAGATTCACCTGAACCACTCGGTTTGTAACTTTCTACTTCCGGTAATTTTAATGGCAGCTCCGATTCCGGAACCGGAACATTACCGCATTTTGGACAATGCACTATTGGAATTGGCTCGCCCCAGTAACGCTGGCGGCTAAAAATCCAGTCGCGCAGTTTATATTGAACAGCAGCCTCTCCCAAACTTCGCTCTTTAAGCCAGGCGACAATTTGTTTTTTTACTTCGGAAGTAGCAAGTCCGGAAAAATCGCCGGAATTAATTGAAATGCCCTCTCCGGTAAAAGGCGCTGTGCCGTCCGCCTGCATATCTTTTCCTGGTTTTACAACTTCTATAACCGGCAGATTAAATGTTTTTGCAAACTCCCAATCGCGTTCATCATGCGCCGGAACAGCCATAATCGCGCCTGTACCGTAACCTGCAAGAACATAATCCGCAACCCAAATTGGAATATGCTTTCCGTTTACAGGATTTATCGCATAAGCGCCTGTCCATGCTCCGGTTTTTGTTTTGGCAAGACTGGTTCGTTCAAGGTCACTTTTTTTTGCGGCGGACTCCACATAGAGGTCAACGGCTTTTTTTTGCGCGGCTGCGGTTATTTTTTTTACAAGAGGATGTTCAGGCGCTATAACTATATATGTTGCTCCAAAAAGCGTATCCGGCCTTGTGGTATATATCTCCAGCGAAACAGATTCTGAAATTTCGTTCTTTATATTTTCATCCGCAGGAATCTTAAACAGCACATTTGCGCCCTCACTTCTGCCTATCCAGTTTCTCTGCATAAGTTTTACCGGTTCAGGCCAATCCAAACCGGCAAGCCCTTCCAAAAGCCTGTCGGCGTAATCGGTTATTTTCAATATCCATTGGCGTATACGCCTTCTGGTTACCGGCGTTCCGCAGCGTTCGCAGGAGCCATCTTTAACTTCTTCGTTGGCGAGTCCTGTTTTGCATGAAGGGCACCAGTTGATAGGGCTTTCCGCCTCGTATGCAAGCCCGCGTTCAAATAGTTTTAAAAATATCCATTGTGTCCAGCGGTAATAATCAGAGTTTGATGTTGAAATTTCGCGTTCCCAGTCATAAGAAAAACCGATTCTTTTTAACTGTTGGCGAAATTTTTCTATATTTTTTGCGGTAGTAGCCGCCGGATGCGTTCCTGTTTTGATAGCGTAATTTTCGGCGGGGAGTCCGAACGAATCGAAACCCATTGGATGCAAAACATTATATCCGCGCGCGCGCAAATACCGGCAATATATGTCTGTAGCGGTGTATCCTTCTGGATGTCCTATGTGCAGTCCCTGAGAAGAGGGATATGGGAACATATCAAGTATATAGCGCCGTTTTTCAGGTGGAATACCGGTATCTTCTGTTACGCGGAAAGTTCCGTGTTCATCCCAGTACTTTTGCCATTTTTCTTCAAGCCGGGCAAACGGATATTTTGTCATAACAGCTCCTTATTCTAAACCATTCAATGCGCGCCGGCAATAATTAACGGCGTTGATTTCGATATACCGTTTTTATTTTCCAGCGTCAAGACGGCGCGAAATGGTCTGCCTGTAATTCTAAATCAGTGTTTTTTGGGCGCATTTTTGCCGGCGGCGGCCGCGCTTCGCGCGGCCTTATCGCCAGCCGCGGCCTGCGCAACGCGCAGGCCGCGGAACAACGGCCGCCACACCGCAGACGCGTTGTGGCGGCCTCTACTGCGGCGCTTCTGCCGCCGGCAAAAAACGCGCTTTCCGCTACAATTTGCTTCGCTTCGCTTGTAAATTCCGCTTCAATCGCTTGCGCGGGTGTCTGCACTCACCTTTTCTTCAAAATAATTGCCCATATCTTGCTACAAAATATTTCCAATTCGGAATTGCTGTAAAATCGCGTAAGCAGGTTGACGTTTGTTTTTCTATCTGTTAAAAAGATAATCGCGAGGTTGTAGCTCAGCTGGATAGAGCATCAGATTGCGGATCTGAAGGTCGCACGTTCGAATCGTGTCAGCCTCAATATTAAATTTTTAATAACAGGGTATTTGCCAAATGCGCCGGCCCTGCCTTAAGGCACGGGCCATTCTATCGCATCAGTATCCGCCTCCCTTTACCTCTTCTTCCTCTCATTAATCAGCGAGTACAGCACGGGGATAAAAAACAGCGTTATCAGCGTTGAGGACACGAGCCCGCCGGTTACGGTAAGCCCTATCGGCTGTATCATCGTGGACGATTTGCCGGGAAAAAACGCCATCGGGATAAGCCCCAGAATCGTGGTAAGGGTAGTCATAAGCACAGGGCGCATACGGGACTGCCCCGCTTCAACGCAGGCTTGCCGCACCGGAACGCCGCGCCCCACGAGGAGGTTGGTGTAATCAACCAGCACGATGCCGTTGTTTACCACCATGCCTACCAGCATTACAAT
>JAIRPU010000162.1 GCA_031256815.1 Spirochaetaceae bacterium | reverse complement strand
CCAACAAGAATAAATCCCAGCGATACTTTTTTTGAAAAAGCGTATAAAGGCTATAGCATTAATAAAGTTTCCGCAAACAGGGCGGTAAATTGCAAGGGCGCAGGGCGCGGCAAAATCAGTGAATTGGTAATTACAAATTATGGAGTGAATGATGAATCATAAACCTTGGCAGGCAATATTTGATAAATACGAAATACATAACCATGATTTTTCAAAAGAGCCGTATGTATTGACAGCAGAACAAATCAAAAAAGCAACCGCGCATTTTTCAACTACTAATGAGCGGGAAGTCAGAGTTTTATGCAAACAAGACTCAAGAGATGACCGTCCAGAGATATTTGTAAAAAACAATTTGTTTTTACTTCCGGTAAAAAATAGAACTTATGTAATTTTAGAAGGTGAAGGATATGTCGATATACCTGAAATTATTACAACACCAATTACTTATAAATCTAAACTTGATTTTGAATTAGAAACTTCAAAAGTTGGAAATTCTGAAATGCAACATCTTGATTTTGCTTATGCTTCAAGTCTTATTCGTTCTTTTATGAATGACACAAGTCTTGTGCTTACCATTCGTGGTAGAAAATATACACCGAAATTTGATTTTACTGCTGGAAGATTCAATCAAAAAATTACCGCAGAAAGCGTACAAACTGAAGTTGACGCTGGTTATGAAGGCAAAAATCAAGTTGTATTGATAGAGGCAAAAAATTCTCAAACGCAAAACACAATTATTAGGCAGTTATACTACCCATATAGACAATGGCAGTATCATACTTCAAAAAAAGTCAATATCTTGTTTTTTGAAAAAAGGCATGATGTATATTCTCTTTGGAATTATGAATTTTATGATATTAATAATTATAACAGCATAAAATTGACCAACAGCGTACAATATGAAATAAAATCTGTATGAAACTTGAACCGGATGATTTCAAACTTGAATTAAATACCGTTTGGCGTTTCCCTAAACGCGGAGATTGGGCTACTCATGACGCGAAATATCCCGGAAATTGGTCGCCATTTATTCCCAGAAATATAATTTTACGATATTCATTAACTGGCGATTTAGTACTTGATCAATTCGTTGGAGGCGGGACAACACTGGTAGAAGCAAAACTATTAAATCGAAATTGCATCGGAGTAGATGTGAATGAATCAGCGCTCGTGCGATGTCATGAAAAATGCAATTTCAAAATTGATAATATGGCGGCGACGACTATAAGAAACGGAGATGCACGCGATTTGAATTTTATTGCTAACGAGAGCATTGATTTAATATGCACGCATCCACCGTATGCCAATATCATAAAGTATAGCGAAGATAACGGGAATGATTTGTCTCGATGTAAAATAAAAGAATTCTTATATGAAATGGAGTCCGTTGCCGGTGAATGTTTCCGTGTTTTGAAAGATGATAAATATTGCGCCATTTTAATTGGTGACACAAGGAGTAAAGGGCATGTGGTTCAACTTGGATTTTCTGTAATGAACATATTTATAAATACAGGATTTTATCTTAAAGAAATAATAATCAAGGAACAATTTAATTGTAAAAGTACAGGCTACTGGAAAGAAAGCAGTATAAAATACAATTTTTTATTGTTGGCTCATGAATATCTTTTTGTATTCAAAAAATAAATCGCCGGCGACAGCCCCTCGATATAGTCGAGGTCGGGCTTTTCCATGCGCCCCAAAAACATACGGGCATAGGCGGAAAGGCTTTCCACATAGCGGCGCTGCTCTTCGGCAAATATCGTATCAAACGCGAGGCTCGACTTGCCGCTCCCTGAGAGCCCCGAAATTACAATCAGTTTATCGCGGGGCAGGTCTAAATCAATGTTTTTTCTGGTTTGTTTCCCGCGCCCCCGCCCGCTAATGCGCGCAAAGCGCGTATAACATGAAAAAGCGGCAGGGCGTGGCGCAGGGAACGCCAACGCGGTAAACCAATGCAGGCGGGATTTATCCCGCCGTGTGCGCCAGGATGATGAGTTTATCCATAGCAGAGTAAGTATATCGAATTTTTGGGGCGGGGTTTAGGGGTAAATGGCGGGCGGTTTTGGACGGCTTCATGGCGGGAGGGGGAGTATTTTTATGTTGTACTTTTCTTTCAAAGTTAGTAATTTTTTAGTATGAAAATTCTAATTGATGCGGATTCCTGCCCGGCAATGGTTCGTGATGTTATTTTAAAAGCAGCTTCCAGAACCAATGTTGCGGCGATTTTTACAGCGAACCGCCTTATTCCAGGGCTTTGGGGAAATGGCGTTATGGAACTTTGCTCCAGCGAGCCTGGAGCAGCCGACAACCGGATTGTAGCGCTTTCGTGTAATGGCGACCTTGCCGTTACGCGGGATGTTCCGCTTGCAAAACGGCTTGTTGAAAAGGGGATTGCGGTTATTAACGACAGGGGCAGGGTTTTTACAAAAGAAAATATAGGAGAGTATTATTCGCTGCGCTGCTTTCAGGTGGGGATTATCGAAACGGGGGCCGAGATTATCCGTGAAAAAACCTATAACAAAAGGAATCTTAAAAACTTTTCAAATGGATTCGATGCGCTGCTGACAAAATTGTTAAAATACGACTTGCAGCTTTCAAAAACAAAGCCTTTCTGTTCATCATAAAAACAGAAAGGCCGCAAACAATTCAGTTTTTAGTATTCAAACCTGCCGCGGCGGGTCTTTTTCATTAATTTGCGGCGAAGCGCTTTGTTTTTTCTGTTAAGAATTGTAGAAGGCTTTTCGTAGTATTCACGTTTTTTGTATTCACGGACGATGCCCTCTTTTTCTACCATCCGTTTGAAACGCTTAATTGCCTTTTCTAAAGGCTCGCTGTCGTCAATATTAATATGCGCCAAAAAATTCTCACCTCCTCTTGTGTAAGCTGTTAATATAAATATCAGAAAGCATAAAAAACGTCAAGCCTTGCCTAATCCCTTATTGAAACGTGCATTACATCTTCCGGTTTTTTGCGGTCAAGGCCGAGGCTGTCGCGGGCAAGTTTTCCTATGCGGGAAGAGGCGGAGAGCGCCGCTATTTCTGTAATCAGCGTGCGGTTTTGCGCGACAATTTCACTTTGAACCCTGTTGTTACGCTGAACTTCGCGTTTTAACGCGGCATACCGCGCCGATTGCCATACGGCAAAGCCCATGGCCAGCGGAATTGAAATAAAAATAGAATATAATAAAATCCTTGCTTTCATAATGTGTGCTTAATTATCGTCATTTTATAATACTAACAAATACGCAAATAATGCAATGCTTTAAATTGTTTTGCCGGATAATTTTTTTTATAAACTTTAGGCGGAAAAATGCCGATATTCGAGTTATTATGAATGTGTTTTACTTAAAGCGGGGTTGTCTTGCGTTTTTATTGTTGATTGTGGTTCATGCGGCCGTTTTTACGGCGGAAAATGAAGGTGAAAAAAAAATATTCCCTGCAATTTACCGTAATGAAAAAAATAAAGATAAGTTAAAAAACAGCGGCACTCCTGCCGGCGCGGATACTGAAGAAGAAGCCAAAATAAAAAAAGAGCGCGAAGAACAGGCAAAAAAACTCTTTCTTAACGCTCAATCCATACTTCTAAACAATGATATTGTTGCTTATTACGGACATCCAAATTCCAAAGGAATGGGAATTCTGGGACGAATGTCAAAGGAAAATTTGTTAAAACGCCTTGAAGCGCAGGCGGAAGAATACAAGGCGGTTTCGGGCGGACGCAATATCATTAAAGCGTTTTATATTATTTACGGCACGGTTCAGCCGGAAGGCAGAATAGGATACATAGGAGATGCTCGTCTAAAAGAATATATAGACTTTGCCGCAGAAAATGATATGCTGGTATTTCTTGACCATCAGATAGGCAAATACGACCCCATAGCTTCACTTCAGCTTATGCTTCCCTATTTAAAAGAGTATTCCAATGTTCATCTTGCGCTTGATCCTGAATGGCGTACCACAAAACCGATGCAGGAAATTGGCAGTGTTTCGGGTGAAGAAATTAACCGCGCACAGGAAGTAATGCAAAAATATATTATTGATAACGAAATCAGCGGCGAGCGGCTTCTGGTAATTCATCAATTTAACGCAGGAATGATAAACAACCGCAAAGCGGTTAAAGCTGATTTTGAAAGAGTGCGGCTTGTACTCTGCATGGATGGGCACGGTACGCCGGCAAAAAAACGCGGCAGTTATGAATATAACGCGCTTGCTACAAATATTCCGGTAAAAGCATTTAAACTTTTTTATAACGAAAAAGGGAACACAGGAGTTGATGAGCCGATCCTTACGCCAAAGCAGGTTTATGAATTACAGCCGCGCCCAATGTTAATAATGTATCAGTAATTTATATTTATGAATGATACAGAAAAAGCTAAATGGCAGGATGAACTTTACAAAAAAACTTTTGAAGAAGAATTAACGGGACTTTCGCGAAGACGCCTGTCCGACGCTTCCTGCGATATTGGCAGTCTTGAAAATTTGTTGAAGGGACTTTACATAATGGACGGCGCCGATTGGCTTGGACGCGGCGAAGTTCAGGAAATTATACTTTCTGCACAAATCGCCGCATACGAGCGTTTTATTTCTGAATGGAAAACCGGCGCGGCGCTTACCGGCGCTGATTCTTCTTAGGCTTTGCGCAAGGTGCAACCGCGGCCAGTTCGCGCACCGCTGTTTTAAGCTCCTCGTCCGCCGCTATTTCGGCAATGGCGGCGGGCAGCCTGTATGTCCAGTTAAAGTCACCTACAGTGCCCGGCACATTTATACGTTCGCTTGCAGGGTCGGCGGCATACCAGCGTGGAGTAAGGTGCAGCAAATCCTGAATCTGAAACACGCGAAATCTGGATGCGGCGGATGCCACGGCTTTAAGCACGACCCTTGCAACGCCCGGATTGTAACTGTCCGGCAAATTCGGAGTGCCAATAAATGCGGCAAAAGCGTAGCGGTCGGCTTCGCGTTCCCACCATTCGCGCAATGTTGAAGAGTCGTGTACGGCGGGGGTGCATACGGAAAGCTCGTTGTAATCCCAAAGAGGTATGTAAGGCTGCCCTTGCGCCCACCAATCCCTTGCCCAGCGAATTACCTTTAAACCAGGTATTTTTAGTTTTGCAAGCACTCTGGGAACACAGCCGGGAACCGCTCCTAAATCTTCGGCACAGGGGAGCATTTTTGAAGCGTCTTTTAGCACTCCAAGCAGTTTTTTCCCGTCCGATTCCCATTTTTTTTCGCTTTCTACATTCTTTTTGGCAATAAATTCTTCAAAAGCGGCTTTTTCTTCGTTTGAAAAAGAGTTCCATGCCCGTGAATCGCGGAATTTCCATACAACGGAAAAAAGTCCGCGCTCAATTTCTTGCAGCATACGGTTATTCCAGATTGCGCAGAGATAGTTTTTTGCGGAATCGTGTAAATTAAGAGCGCAAATGTCTTTTTCTCCCTTAATTTCGTTTTTAAAAAGCCATAGTTCCTCGCTGCCTATGCGTTCAAGCGCGGCGTCGAATGCTGCGCGGGCGTCATCATCATTTCCGCCGCAAGCGCGAACAGCTTCGTAGAGTTCTCCGGTTGGAATATGCGGAAACTTTATCCAGCGAATCCGGCCATCATCATAACCAAGTTCGCGGAGTTCAGCTTCTTTTATGGGAGCGCTTGGTATTAGCCTGCCCAAAAGCGCCGTATTGTTAATTCTGCTTGATGCCCATATTCTGAAAAAGCCAAGCACATGGTCAATACGATATGCGGAAAAATATTTTTCTGCTACGGAAAGCCGCATCTTCCACCATGAAAAATTATCTTCTTCGTGCGCGGGCCAGTTATAAATTGGGAAACCCCAGTTTTGACCGGCAGGACTGTACATATCCGGCGGAGCGCCGGCTGAAAAATCGTTGTTAAAATATTCGGGGTGCGCCCATACATCGGCGGAATCTTCGTTCATTAGAATTGGAATATCGCCTTCCAGTATAATTCCAAGTTTGGCAATTTCTGCCGCCGCCTTGCTAAACTGCGCATCAAGTTTAAATTGCACCCATGCCCAGAACAGATTTTCTTTTGAGGCGGCGGAATCATTCCAGAGCGCTTCTATTTCTCTTTTTGTGATTTTGTTAAATGCTTTCCAGTCGCGCCAGTGTTTTAAATCGTTGGCCTCTTTTAAACGGCGAAACACCGCATAGGCTTTTATCCAGGGTGTGGCTTCTATCCAGTTTTTAAGTTCGGCCGATCTTTCTATTTCCGGTTTTTTCGCGTTGAATATATCGTGAAGTATAGACAACTTGGCGCGCGCTACTTTTTCGTATGGGAAGCGGCTGCAGGATTCAAAGTTTTTACGGAGTTCTTCTATTTGCCCGCTAAAACCTTCGGCTTCGCTTAGCGCGGAAAGTTTTATATAAATTGGGTTTAAGGCAAAGGCGGTAAGCGCAAAATAGGGCGAACTTTCGTAACCGGTATCGTTTACCGGAAGGAGCTGCAAAAGCCCGACATTCATGTTTGCGCAAAGTTTTGCAAATTCGATAAGGTCGAGAAACTCTCCACAGCCGGCGCTGTCTGCCGAGCGCAGCGCGCCGACAGGCGTTACTATACCAATAAGGCGTTTTTCTATATTATTTTCTGACATACAATCCTCTTTTAGTATTATACAAAATTATAGAAAAATGATAAACCGGCACGGTTTTATATGTTGTATTCTTGGGCGCATTTTTGCCGGAGGCAAAAGCCGAGTAGCAGCGGCTGGTGGTGGAAGAGTGCCGTCTGTGCGTTGCCCCCGCCCTGCGCCCGCCGCGCGAAGCGGGGCCGCTGCCGCGCCCGCCTGCGGTGGGCGCGGAGGACTGAGGTGGGAGCTTGTGTATGCTTTGCGTGCAAAGCATACACAAGCCTGCGGCGGCTTGCGGCGGTTTGCGGCGGTTAACCGGCGAAACCGCGTGCGGTTTCGCCGGACGTGCGCCCCTGCGCCGCTTCGCGGCGCGGGTCAGCGCCCTGCCAAGCAGGGCGCTGACTTATTTGCTGTCCCCCCACTGCG
>JAIRPU010000140.1 GCA_031256815.1 Spirochaetaceae bacterium | reverse complement strand
ACAAAGGCCGGTCTTATTTTTAGCAACTGGAGTACGGTAAGTTCAGGCACAGGCGGTATTAATTACGCCGACAAAGCTACTGTGGACATAGACCCGCCCTCAAATAACGGGACGGTTACCCTTTATGCACAGTGGACTTCGGCGAACTATACGATAACGTTTGACAAACAGGGCGGGACTGGCGGCACTAACAGCGCTGTTATACCCTACAAGGCGGCGCTTCCTGCCGCAACAGCGCCTGCAAAGGCAGGCTACACTTTCGACGGCTATTACACTGCCGTAAACGGCGGCGGGGTACAATACTACGACGGCTCTATGGCAAAGAAGCTGAACGCCTTTACGGAAACTGCGGATATAACGCTCTATGCAAAGTGGGACGCGGTTTCTTACACCATTACCTACAACGTAAACGGCGGTTCATCGGCCGGTAACGGGATTTATACTATCGAAACGGAAACCTTCAATCTGCCTTCAACAACGAGAACCAGCTATACATTCGCAGGCTGGTATGAATCTTCGACCTTTACGGGAAGCGCAGTTACCCAGATAACAAAGGGAACAACCGGCAACAAGACTTTCTATGCAAAGTGGAGCGCAAACAGTCCGGATTTAATGATAAAGTTCGGAATAAAGAACGAGGGCTACGCGATTTCCAGCATAAGCACAAGTGATGTTACAAAAACATTTAACGCTATTCAGGCTTATTTAACAACGCAGAATGCGTCAAATGTAAACCCCGCGAATGGGCTGGGCGACATCGAATTTGGCGATTATATTAATCTTAAGTCGCTTGAGGTTAGCGCATATAACGGCAACAGCGGCGCATTAAAAATTACAAACACGAACGCGGGGAACGACAAACTGCGTCTTATGGTCGTCGGCATAAATTCTTACTATGGCAAGAATGACAACGGCACAACTACGCCGCACATTGTGTTCCACTTTAAGGACATTCCAGGAAATGCCCGCATGGAAGCGACAGATACCAACAGGAACGGTTATAAGGGAAGCGAAATGCGCAAATATCTTGTTCCTGTAGCCGGCGTAACAGGTTCAGGGAACTACTGGTCGGCGTTGAAGAATGCCGGAGTGCCGGAAAGCGCGGTGTGGGAAGTAGACCGCAGAGTAGCAAACAGGGGCGGTACCAACGGAGCGTTAGAGGGCAGCGCGACTGCAGCGGACGTTATAACCGACAAACTCTATCTGCCTACGGACTGGGAACTGACGGGAACAAATAATGGATCAAGCACTGTATTCGAAAATGCCGGTAATCAGGGGCGCTTTGCATATTACGACGGCGATCTCAACAAACTGAAAAAAAGCGCTCAATATTTTACGGGCAGCCCAGATCAAGGCCATGTAGCAAATGGTTATGGGGGCTTTAAGGGTGTCTGGACTAACGGTGGGATTGATAATCCACCTGCTAATGACATTCGAGGCTGCGTTCCCGCGTTCACCGTTGGACCGCTCCTCTCCGGTAATGTATCCATAGCTTATGAGTTAAACGGCGGTTCAGGAACAAAACCGGCGACTGTAACGGCGGCTGTAAACACAAGCATAACGCTTGCCTCATCCTCAGGTTTAACTCCAAAGTCAAATACAATCTTTGACGGCTGGAACACAAAGCCGGACGGCACGGGCATAAACTATGAGGGCGGCAGTTCATATACGCCAAAATACGATATTACACTTTACGCTAGGTGGCGCGTACCAACCGTAACAAAAACCACCCCAGGCGAAGAAACATGGACTGTACCTGTAAGCGCCTACTACGATATTAATGTTTGGGGCGCTCAGGGAAACAACGCTGCTGCAAACGGCACGGGCGGCAAAGGCGGCTACAGTAACGGACAGCGAATCGCGCTTAACGCCGGAGATGTGCTTACCCTAAAGATAGGCGCTCAAGGCGGCGGCGGTGCCGGCGGCGCAAAAGCAGCCGACCTTAACAAAGCCAAAGGCGCAAACGGCGGAGCCGGCGGCGGCCTCTCGTCTGTGCGTAAAGGCAGCGAAACGCTCATCGTAGCCGGCGGCGGCGGTGGAGCCGGCGGCGGTTTTGGAACTTACAACAGCGCTTTTAGTGATACCGGCGAGCCTTACGGCGGTACTGCGGGCGGCTCAGGCGGCGGAGCCCGTGGTGCGCCGACTAATGGAGCTACCGCAGACAGGAGTGAGTGGACAGAGTTAGTTCCAGGCGGCGGTAACATAAACGGCGGGAATGGAGCTTCCGGTACTAAATCTTATTTTGGCACCAACTATATAGCCGGCGGCGGTGGCGGTGGCGGCGGAGCCGGTTACGTCAATGGCAACGGCGGCGGTGGCGGCACAATGTTCCACGGCGGCGGCGGTGGCGGCGGTTCAGGCTATGCCAAAACCGCCGCAGGCGGCTTCGAAAACGGTGCATACGGTGGAATCGGCGTCCAGGCCGGCAATGGAAAAATTGTAATTACCCAGGTGTTCTAAACGGCCTTATCGCTGTTGGCAAACACATGGCAGAAAAAGAACCCGCCTTGCGGCGGGTTCTTTGTTGTTTGCGCGGCATACGCGCGCCACGGCACAGAGCTTAAGCAGTGTGGGGGCGCAAACACCGCCGGCCACCGTCCGCGCGTGGCGGCGTATGCCGCACCCCGGCGTGCTGCGCCACCGCCGGCCGCCTGCGAAGCGGGCGCACTCCCCTGCCCAACTTTTTCACAGGCGGCCTTGACGCTGGCGGCGCTCTTGCCCTGCACAAGAACGCTATGCTTGACACATCAAAATTTAATTGATTATATATATGACAAAATACTAATATTTGTCATGATGAGGTTTTATGAAAAAACGTGTTGTTGTTACTGGAATGGGGGTGATTTCTCCTATAGCTTGTTCTGTAAATGAACTTGCCGGGAGTTTAAAAGCAGGTAAATGCGGCGTAGTGCCAATTAGCAGTTTTGATACTACTGATTTTTCTACAAAAATAGCGGCGGAAGTTCAAAATTTTGACCCTTCACGGTGGTTTGATAAAAAACGTAGCCGAAAAATGGCGCGTTTTAGCCAGTTTGCAGTCGCGGCCGCTTCGCAGGCGCTTGAACAGGCCGGACTTGTTTCTGTAAAAGATGACGGTCTGGCTGTGTCGTACGACCCTGAAAGAACCGGCGTTGTCATTGGAAACGGCATCGGTGGTTTTGAGATTGTATCCGAATCTTTTAAAAAGCTTTTTTCCGAAGGCCCCTCACGCATGCTCCCTTTAACAGTGCCTCTTATGATAAACAACGAAGCTGCCGGCAATGTATCGATGGTTTATAATATTAAAGGGCCGGTATTCACGCAGGTTACCGCCTGTTCTTCCGGGGCAGACGCGCTTGGGCAGGCGCTGGACCTTATACGCGCAGGCCGTTGCGATGTTGTAGTGGCCGGCGGAACAGAGGCGTGCATTGTTCCTTTTGGAATTGGCGGTTTTATTGTGTTAAAAGCGCTGTCTACCCGTAATGATGAACCAGGCCGGGCAAGCCGCCCCTTCGACAAGGATCGTGATGGTTTTGTAATGGGAGAAGGTTCCGGAATTTTGGTTCTTGAAAGCGAAGAGCACGCCAGGGCGCGCAGCGCTAAAATACTCGCCGAATTTGCCGGTTACGGAGCCACAGGCGATGCGTATCATCTTACATCGCCGGACCCGTCTTCCCAGGGGCAGGCGCGCGCAATTAGCTCTGCGCTTAATGACGCCGGTTTGCAGGCGCAGGATATTGATTATTACAATGCGCATGGTACTTCAACAGTAATTAACGATATAGCCGAGACCAGAGCAGTAAAAATCGCGTTTGGCGCTCATTCACAAAGTTTGAAAATTTCAAGTACAAAGAGTATGATGGGACATTGCATTGCCGGCGCGGGCGCGCTTGAAGCAATCACCGCGATTTTGTCTATTCAGGAAGGTTTTTTTCCGCCAACAATAAATCTTGATAATCCTGCTCCTGAATGTGATTTGGATTATGTGCCAAATAAAGTTCAATATGGCACTATTGACGCTGCTGTTTCGGCAAATTTTGGTTTTGGCGGTCATAACGGCGCTGTTGTTTTTAAGAAATATTAAGAGGCAGATATTCTTTTACCGGCCAGTCTTAAACAATCGCGCTTCATACATTTGACAAAATAGTTCGTATTAATTACAATTAAGCATCCGACAGGAGGAAGACATGATAGAACAAAAAATTAAAGAAGAGATTGAAAAGGTGCGGCCGGCGCTGCAAGCCGACGGGGGCGATGTAGAGTTTGTCTCGGTAAGCGAAGATGGCACTGTGCGCCTTAAACTAACCGGAGCTTGCGGCTGCTGTCCTCATGCTCAAATGACGCTTAAAAATGGCATAGAAAACTACCTTAAACAACAAATTCCGGAAGTAAGTACTGTTGTTGGCGTTTAACAGATTTACACGGTGAGTTTTCCGCGTCTTTTGGACTTTTGTTTTGTTTTGTTTGCCGTTGCGGTTGTCGCCGTTACGGCATTTTTTGTTTATGGGCATGACGAAGACGCACTTGTGCTTATTCAGGGAAGCGGCGGACGGCGCTGGCAATTTCCGCTTGACGCTGTAGAATCGCTTTATGTGGACGGCCCGCTTGGAACAACAAAAATCGAACTTTACGGCGGCAAAGCTGGAATTTGCGATTCCCCCTGCGAAAATAAAAGTTGTATTTTAAACGGAACACTGGACAAACCGGGGGATTGGAGCGCGTGTCTTCCCAATCAAGTTATGTTAAGCATAGAAGGAAGTAAAAATACCGCGAAAAAAGAGGTTCCGGACGCGGTTTCCTGGTAGTTTATGTACGGCAGACAGCGTTATATTGCCGTTTTAGGGGCATTAAGCCTGTTTTTGGGCGGTATTGAGTATCTTATTCCAAAACCGCTGCCGGTATTCAGGCTTGGGCTCGCGAATCTGCCGCTTTTGCTTGCGCTGCGCCTGCCCATAAAAGAATTTGCAACAATCGCGTTTATAAAAACTCTTGGACAGTGCCTGCTCTCTGGAACCTTGTTTTCACCGGTCGCGCTGCTATCCGTTGCAGGTACGGCGGCTTCGGCAATTGTTATGCGCCGGCTTTCTGTTTTACCTGCCCGTTTAATAAGTTTTGCCGGAATAAGCCTTGCCGGAGCGTTTGCGTCAAATATTGCGCAGCTTTTTATTGCCGGCGCGTTAATTTTTGGCAAGGGGGTGCGTTTTTTTGCGCCCCCAATGCTTGCCGCAGGTGCTGTAACAGGTATTGCATTAGGTGTTTTTTGTGAAAAATTTACACAAAATTCAAAATGGTTTAAGGAGCTAAGCGTTATTGCGGCAAACAAAAGCGACTTTGCTCAGAAAAATCTTAAAATAAAATTAGAGTCTCAAACAAAGCGGCAAAACGCGCTTTGTTTTCTTCGCCTGCTGCCTGCCATTACCGGCGCAGGCGCGCTGCTTGCGGCGCAGGGGCTAAAATGGCAGCTTGCGCTTTTTGGTGTTTTTTGGCTTATTGCGGCGCTGCGCAGACGCGCAGGCAGCGCTGTTTTTATTGTGTTTTATTTTGCGCTTATTGTTTTTATAAACTTATTGAATCCATTTGGCCGTGAAATCGCCAGAGTTGGCCCTTTTTCAATAACAGAAGGCGCTGTAAAAAACGCCTTGGCTAAAGCCGCGCTTATTCAAGGATTACTGCTTGCTTCACGCGGGCTTTTACCGCGCCGTATTTTTTTGCCTGGCAATGCCGGCGCGCTTTTTTCTCAAACGCTTGCAATACTTGCGCTTTTTACAGAAGCCAAAAAAAAAGTTTCGTTTAAAAATCCTGTTGCCGCGCTGGACAAACTGCTTTTTTCGGTTATGGAACATAATAAAACAGAAATCTTTTTTATTGATATTAGGGAGATTAAAGAGGATGAACTTTCGGTTTTTACAGCAAAACTGCCCGCAGAAGAAGCGCAAAATGCCGAAAAGTTCATTTCTTTTAGCGCAAAAAAACAACGCGTTTTTGGCAGGCTGCTTTTGTACCGGTATTTATTGCGCGAACCAGAATTAATACCGCCGCGGTACGGCGGCAACGGCGGCAGAAACAACAGCGGCAGCGTTAAAATTCCGGAGTTAAAATACACAGAAAATGGAAAACCGTATTTTGAAGACGGACCAAAGTTCAGTCTGTCTCATTCAGGCGGCATTGTTTGCGCCGCATTTTCCAATATCAACTTAGGAATTGACATTGAAAACAAGCGTAATTTAAAACCGCATAACAAAAACGCTTTTTTTTGTGAACAGGAAGCGGCGTTTATTCACGGCAGCGCAAATTATAACAATGATTTTTTATGGTTGTGGACAAGAAAAGAGGCGCTTTTAAAAGCAAAGGGCACGGGATTTTTTGCCGGAGCGTTAAACTATAACTGCCTTGAAAACAGTGTTACAGACGAAAATGAGCTTTGGCATATAAAAAGTTTTATGCTGCGCGATACTTTTTTTGCCGCGCTTTGTACAGCCGAACCCTGTTTTTATACTTTAAAAGAATTGAGTTTAAGTGACCTGCTTAAAGATTTATCTTATTTACCGAGCTGAGTTTCGCAAATTTTAATAAACGCGGCGCTTTTTTCTCTGGATATTTTAATAAACGAATTGTCTTCCAGTCTGCCAAGCGCCGCATCCCGTTCCGCTTTATTACGGTAAGTAATGTTACGAAACGAATCGGTATAGTCTTTTAATTTGGTATTGTAAACCTGTGTTTCTATATATTTTTGAATACGGATTGCTTCTTTAATGGCGCTTTCTCCGCCAGCTCCAAGCCAGTCAAGTGTCGCGCGCGCATGATGCGCCCTGTCTTCGGGATACTCATTCCAAAGTTTATCGTATTCAGCATGAATTTGCGCCCAGCTGCATAATTCACCGCATTTAACCGCCTCACGCAGCGCCAAAACCTTGGTTTCCGGAACGAGCTGCCCGCCAAGGTTTATCCACGCTTCCGGAACGCGCCGCTCAGATTCTGTCATAAATCCGGCATTTTCAGTTTTCCACTCACCGGCTTCAACTAAAACTTTTACCGCGTAGTATAAAAGCATTTCACGATAGGCACGGTAGCCTTCGGCAGGTTTTATTATACGCAAAGGCTGGGATGAACGTTCCAATGCGCCAACGTTAAGCGAGATAGCTTGTGCGCTTAAAAGCAGCTTTTTACCGCGCAAGCGGACTTTATTCATATAATCGCATGAAACAGGCTCATCCTCACGGCCGCCCGCCCATTCTTCAAGCAGTTCCATAGCGCAAATAATTTCGTTTACTGTATCCGGCGCAAGATAATTCATTTCTATGTGCTGGCCTTTAAACACTCTTTTATCGCGGTCTTTGAATTTCCAGCTGTTCCGCTCCAGCGCATAGAGGTTATACATCCACCAATAAGCCGGCATAAGCTCGCGGCGTGTACCGCAGGCGCTGTTTACAAGCAGGCTAAAAGGGAGCGGAATGTCGAGTTCGGCCGGGTAGTTTCCTTTTGCTATCAGTACAAAACTGGCAAAACGCGAATTGTGTTTTAACGCGCTGGAAAGCCCAGGCCAAAAACCGCGTCCGGCTATAATTTCACCATCATTGCCACGGCTGTTGTGATTTGAACCTACATTCGCTCCGGCCGCCATATTTGATTGTCCCATAACCATCGTAGCAATAAGAAATGAGTTGTTATGATGCTGCTCGTGCGCTGGAAAAACGAGGTTGTTAAGCACTTCGCAGCAAGAAACTGTAGAATTATCGCCTAAAACCGAATGAATAAGCCGCGCGCCGTATTTTAATGCGCAATTATCGCCAAGAACAAAGCGCACAGCTTTGGAACCATAAAACACACGGCATCCATAACCTATAATACCGTTAACCGCCTCTACGCCCTCGCCAATTTGCGCCGGGTCGAGGCGGTCGCTTTTTATAGTAAGATTCTTTAATTTATTGGCGCCTTTAATGTACGCCGCCGGACCAACCCATACATCTTTTATTGTTCTGCAGTGTTTTATAACCGCGCCATGCCCAACCACGCCATAAAATCCGCGGCGAGAATCGGCGTTATTTTGAGTGATATTAAAAAAAGCGCGCATAAGCGCGCTGTCATCACGGTAAACCGTCCACATATACGCATCGGCAGGCAGCATTTCACGAAACGGCAAAACGGCTCTGCCGCCTGTCTCATTTAAAAGGTCTATTGTAATGCGCACGGATTCATCTTCATCCTGTTTTAATATCCCTTCTCCAAATTTAGCGTGATTTGTCATATTCATTTCGTCTATTGAAGAAAGAATAACGCCATTCCCAATTATGTAATGAGAAAGGTAGCGACAGTCGTAAATAGCGCAGTTATCGCCAATATCGCAGGAAATAATCCGCGAATTTTCTATTCCGCAGCGCAGGTTATAATCATGATGCCGAATTAAGCCGGCTTGCAGCCTGCCCAAACGCACACGTCCGGCAAAAAAAGAATTCCGTACGAAATCTGCTTCAAAAGGCTCGCTTACAAAAAAATCGTCCCAGTTAGCCGATGTATTGCCGTTTGCTTTTAAAGCGTTAATTTCAGCTTCGTTAAGCCTGCGGTAAGCCGAAAGACGGCTTCTTTCAGAATCGCTTTTATACAATTCTTCCAGTTGAAAATTGCGCAGGTAATACTCATCTTTGCCTTCTGGAATGTAACCGGAATCAATAAAATCGTAACCGTAACGCCCTGCGTCCTCAGTAAAAATAGTACTCACAGGCCAATAATGTTTTTAAGCTTTACAAACTTCAATACCCGGAAGCTTTTTGCCTTCAAGCAGTTCAAGAGATGCGCCGCCGCCGGTTGAGACATGACTCATTTTTCCGGCAAGCCCAAACTTATTTACCGCGGCTACAGAGTCGCCTCCGCCGACAACGGTAATAACACCGGCTGCCGTCCGCGCGGCTATAATTTTTGCAAGCGCTTCGGTGCCTTTTGCAAAGTTATCGAACTCGAACACTCCTACCGGACCATTCCAAACAATTGTTTTTGCGCCGGAAAGGGCGCTTTCGTATTTTTTTATTGTTTTTGGGCCAACATCCATACCCATAAGATTTGCCGGAACATCAACGCCGTCAACAGGAACGCCTTTTGCGGCAGCGTCAAAACTTTCCGCGCCAACATGGTCAAGAGGCAGTATAATTTCGCAGCCTATGGCTTGCGCATCAGAAAGAATCTTTTTTGCCACATCGAGCTGGTCATCTTCTACAAGCGATTTGCCAATACTATGCCCTTGCGCCTTTAAAAATGTAAACGCCATTCCTCCGCCAATAATAAGCGTTTTTGAATTTTTAAGCAGGCTTCCAAGAACGGCAATTTTTGAAGAAACCTTTGCCCCTCCAATGATAGCCGCAAGCGGTTTAACAGGATTTGTAACAATTGGTTCAAGATATTCAACTTCTTTTTCCATAAGGAATCCGGCGGCGGAAGTTTTAACAAATTTGGCTACACTTGCCGTGGAAGCATGGTCGCGATGCGCTGTGCCGAATGCATCGTTTACAAAAATTTCACCGTAACCGCTTAATTCTTTTGCCAGTTTATCGCGTGATTCAGCGTCTTTTGCCGTTTCTTCTTTATGAAAACGGGTGTTTTCCAGCATAATTACACTGCCGGCAGGCTGTGATTCAATAAATGCTTTTTTACCGAAACAGCCGTCTTCTCCTGCAAAAACCACAGTTTTGCCCAGCTTTTTCGCAAGATATTCGGCTACCGGCTGCATACGGCACTTGCCTTTAATAAAGGCCGCTTCGTCAAATTTTGCTCCCGATTTTTCGGCTTTCTCTTTTGCTTTAGCGGCATCTTTTGCGGGGTCGCCGAGGTGGCTTGCTAAAGTAAGGGTTTTTGTTCCTTTGTCTAAAAGATATTTAATTGTAGGAAGCGCCGCAGTAATGCGAGTATCGTCCTGTACAACTCCATCTTTCATTGGCACATTAAAATCGACGCGCATAATTACGCTTTTGCCTTTGAAGTCAATGTTTTTTATTGTTTTTAATGCCATAGAATCCTCCTGTACGCATTGTTTAATTAATCTACCAAAAAACAAAGCGCTTGTCTAGAATCCGCGTTGCCAAGTCAGCAATTCCGAAAATAGCAGTAACCATGAACCGCTACACCGGCTGCGTGTACACATCTGCATGCAAAAGCACAGGTAAAGAAAAAACGCTTGCTTCCGATATTAAAAATAATGGCAGCAAAAAAAACAGTAGTTGCGGCATTGTTATTTTCATTGGCGGCTTTAAATGTTTCTGCATTTGAAAGAGAGTCAATCGAATTTATTGAATATCTTTTAAATTTGCCAGGCCCTGGCGCTCCGGCAGTTTTCGAAGACGCCGTTATTTTTACAGCTCCTTCTGTTTATAAGCGCGTTGGGGTGGCCTTTGCCAACGAACATTTTGAAAAAATTCACTGGTTTGCCAAGCTGCTCGTTCCTATAAACGACACAGCGGCTTTTGACCCTGAATCGAAAATTCCAGCTGAAATGCTTAAAGATTCCGGAATTTTATTCTATGCATACACTCCTGAAACACCGGTAGAACATATCGAATACAGGTTGATTATAGATGGACTATGGAGCGCCGACCCGCTTAACAGCAAAAAAAAGGCGGATAAACTTACAGGAATTGAACTTTCAATAGCGCCCGCTCCGCCAAAATCGCCTTTGGTAACTTTGACAAAAGGTGACATAAAAGAGCTATCCCTTGTTTACCGCGCGGAAAGCGGCGAATCAATTACTGTTGCCGGCGATTTTAATGGCTGGGATCCATTCATGTATCAGTTAAAAGAAACAAGTTACGGTGTTTATACAATATCTATTCCACTGCCCAAAGGAACATGGCGTTATGTGTTCTTTCATCGTGGTAAACGTATGCTCGACCCTTCAAACCTGGACCGTATTTACGCGAAAAATGGAATGTCGGCAAATATTATCGTTCTAAAGTAATAACGAATCAATTTCGGCAGGTTCAAGCGGACGGCTGGCGCCGCTGGCAAGCGAACCAAGCCGGATTTTTCCAATCCGTATTCTTCGCAGTGTTTTTGAATGCATGTGAAAATACGAAAGCACTCGCCGTATTTCGCGGTTTTTACCCTCTATTAATACTATTCTTAATGTTTTTTTGCCAATTTTCTCTATTTCAGAACAGCGGTATAATTCACCGTCTATTGTAATTCCCTTCAAAAACTCATCGCATAATGCGTCAGGAATCGCCGCTACTGCTTCCACAATATACTCCTTTTCAATTCCTGATGAAGGATGAGATATTTTTGCTGTAAAATAACCATCGTTAGTCCAGAGTATAAGACCGCATGAACGAAAATCCAGCCTGCCTACACTGTAAATTCGTTCTTTAATTCCAGGAGGCAGTAAAGAAACGGCAAGCGGGCGGTTTTGCGGGTCTTTTTGTGTGCATATATAACCTTCCGGTTTGTTCATGGCGATATAGTGAAGTTTTTTTTCAATGATTAAACGTTCGCCGTCTAAACAAATAATATCGGTATCTTGTACTTTTATACCGGATGTACAGGTAGTAACGCCGTTTACAGTAACCCTGCCGGCCAAAACAATATCTTTGCAAGCGCGGCGTGACGCCACTCCCGCCAAAGCAAGGTAGCGTTGCAGCCGAAGCGCGTCATTCTGTTCTTGTTTTAAAACTGCCTGATGCATCATTAAATGTTAAAACAAAGCCTCTTCGTCATTTTTAACAATATCATCGGGTTGTGTTTCAGGTCCCGGTCTGGACACCGGCCGGCCTCTGTTTTTTGCGATTTCGGCGCTTTGATTCGCTAAACCGGATTGCGGCGCGCTTTTAATCGGCGCTACATTGTTTGCAGCAGCCGGCTGAACCGCAGGTTTAGCATCGATAGGGCTTGCCGGTTTTTTATCAGACGCCGCGCTCCTGTTTGCATGAACATTTTCTTCATATTTCCACGGGAATATGAGGCGGCGTACTTTTTCTTCAATTTCCGCTGCAAAAGCGGGATTTTGTTCTATATACTCTTTTGCGCTGTCGCGTCCCTGACCGATTTTGTCTTCACCATAGCTAAACCACGCGCCTTTTTTGTCAATAATTTCATATTTTACGGCGGCGTCCAGCAAGCTGCCTGTCCATGAAATTCCCTTGCCAAACATAATGTCCATTTCAGCTTTGCGGAAAGGCGGCGCAACTTTGTTCTTAACGACTTTTATTTTAACACGATTACCTATAGCCTCTTCCTTGCCTTCAATAACTTCGAACTTTCTTACATCTATACGTACAGATGAATAAAATTTAAGCGCGTTTCCACCTGTGGTTGTTTCGGGATTACCAAACATAACGCCAATCTTCATACGAATCTGATTTATAAAAATCAGTACGGTACGCGATTTTGCAATAATCGCCGTTAGTTTACGCATAGCCTGACTCATGAGCCTGGCCTGCAACCCCATCTGCGCGTCGCCCATGTTGCCTTCGATTTCCGCCTGAGGAGTAAGTGCGGCTACAGAATCAACAACAACAACATCAACTGCGCCGGAACGAACGAGACTTTCCGCAATTTCAAGCGCCTGTTCACCATTGTCCGGTTGTGAAACTTCAAGCTCGTCAATATTCACCCCAAGATTTTTTGCATAAACAGGGTCAAGCGCATGTTCAGCGTCAATAAACGCGGCAATTCCGCCAAGTTTTTGCGCCTCCGCTATAGCGTGTAACGCAAGAGTCGTTTTACCGGACGATTCAGGTCCGTAAATCTCTATAATACGCCCGCGCGGATAACCGCCTATTCCCAAAGCTTCGTCAAGAAGCAATGAACCTGAAGGTATAGTTTCTATACCAGCCGCATTAATGTGAGTGCCAAGTTTCATTAACGAGCCATCGCCAAATTGCTTGGTTATTTGTAATCTAACCGCTTCCAGCGCTTTTTGCTTTTCTTCCGGCGTGGCGTTTCTGCTAACAGGGCCGGTTGATTTTTCTTCGTTTGATTTAGCCATTGTATTTCCTATAATGGCGCGAACATTAACCGCGCTTCATTTATCCTTAATAAAACTAACACAAAAACCTTTTAGTGCCTAGCGCCGGGATAATGCTCCTCCGCCTGACGGACAAAACTGAGATAAAAACCATTATAACGCAGGACGATGGCGCAAGGAATTAAACCGTTTGCCCTGTATTTAAACAAGCACAGAAGCCGGTGGGCAGACTCAGTCCGACAGACTCCAGTCCGATTGTGCTTTGCCCCAGCGGGTTTAGCCTTGCACCTCAATCCCCTTCATATACTCCGCAAGCAGCCCCGTCCAGCGGCGCATTTCTTCCGGCTGAACATCGCCTATGTTTGCGATGCGGAATGTGTTTGCGCCGGCAAGTTTGCCGGGGTATATTGTAAAGCCATTGGCACGGGAAAAATCGTGCAGCGCGTCAAAACTGTAGGCGGGGTTTGACGGCTCGATTATCGCCGTTATCAATTTTGACTGCGCTTCTTCGGGCACGAGCATTTTCAGTCCAAGATGT
>JAIRPU010000168.1 GCA_031256815.1 Spirochaetaceae bacterium | reverse complement strand
GCGGTTTCGTGGGCGTGTGCATCCCCGGCCTGCGTAAACTCAGGCCGGGGCCGGCAACAATGGCCGCGCCGCAAAGCGGCGCGCGGCTAAAGCAGGTCTTCCAGCCGGACGCCTTCGCCGGCGGGTATTTCGGCGGAAGCGCGGCTGCCAATAATCTGCTCAAAAAATTCAGGGGGCAGTCCTGGTCTTAGTTTTTTTTCTGTACGCAGCACCGCTATAGAGTTTGCTTCTATACGCATCCCTTTTTTTATTGTGCCTAACGCATGAATGGAACGGTTCGTTCTGCTGTAATTTTCGGCTTCCGACTTTGAAAGCCTCTTTATGCCGTCTCCAAGACAGGCGCTGACAAGCGCTTTGCCGTAAGACGAAATTGCCGCGTCTATAATTTCCTGCGGACTAAGCGCAGATACCGAATTTAAATCGCGGCAAAGTGCGGCAAACTCAGGCGCGCTTTGCGCTATTGGGTCGTCAAGCCCGTCTCCGCTGCGCGAAATACAAAAATGTTTTTCTATAACACAGGCCCCTTGCGATAAGGCCAAAACCGGAACAATAGAACTTTCTATGCTGTGGTCGCTTACACCAACCGGTACGCCAAAAATACCGTTTAAATGCGGTAAAAGCGAAAGGTTATATTCCGCAGCGGGCGCAGGATATGCGGTAACACAGTGCAGAAGGCAAACAGGCACGGCGCAAAGCGTTTCCAGCGCCGCTTCTATATCACGTAACTTTGATACTCCGCACGAAAGCAGAACCGGCAGCCCCCACGAATTAAATTCTTTTAAAAACGAAAGCCAGTTTAATTCAGGCGAAGCTATCTTTACAAAACCGGTGTTTAAAGCGCGAAGTATTGCAGCGCTTTTGTATCCAAAAGCGGACGCAAGAAACAAAACTCCCTTTTCTTTTGCATAGCGTGAACATTCGGCAAAAAATTCAAAAGGCATTTCCAAACGTTTAAAAACTTCATAAAGCGGTGTTGGCCCGCCTGGTAACTCTACGGTTCCTGTGTTTGGATGGAGAATTTCATCGGCAAAGACGATTTGAGTTTTTACGCAAAGCGCGCCGCTTTCCGCCGCCGCATGGATAAGCTCTTTTGCGCGGTTTAATTCAGCGCCGTGCGAAGTACCAAGTTCTGCAATAATAAGCGGAGATTTTGAGCTAAACGTTCTGCCGCAAACAACAAAAGTGTTCATATTTTTGTTTTAAGATAGTATAGCGCGCCCTGGTAACCGCCTCTCAAAAATGCGCGGTTAAACTCATCTGAGCAGGGCGGCGCTTTGCCAAAAAGTTTTTTTACAAGCAAAAGCGTTTCTTCTTTGCTGCGTCCGGTATAATCAACGCCGCTTCCGGCATAATCCTCAGCCTTATTTAGCTGCTTAAACGCTGCCATTGATTCATAATTATAAAACACGGAAGGCGGAAAAGCTGTTTCCAAAGGCGAATCAAGAAATGCATCTGTTGCGGGATTATTCGCCTCCAGCTCGATAACAATGCAGCGAAGCGCCGCTTCCGCCGCCTTTATCGCCTGTTCACGCTCCGGCGCAGCGCTTATAACGTTACCGCATTTGCTAACATTATTTTGCGGAAAATCTACGGTGTCGCCTGGCTTAACACGCAAAAAAACGTCTTTTACATAAGGGATTTTTTTTGCTTCTTCTATTCCATGAATTGCGGAAATTACGCCTGGAATTGATATAAAAGCCCTTTCCGCGGAAGTCCAGTTTTTAACCGGCGTTATTCCGAATGGCGCTTCTCCCGCCGCTATACAAAGCGCGCCGCGAACAGGTTCCGCGCCGGAGGAGTAAGGGTAAGTCCAGCCGGACATATAGCCGCCGGAAAGCCGCGCCGCAATTTCGCCTATCATTGCACCGCGCCGCGTTAATTTTATATCGCCTTTAGCTGCGCCGCAGTTTATGCCAAGCGCCTTAATTCCCGCGCAAAACAAATCCAAAACCGCCGTTTCGTCCCGCGCGCTCAGCACGGCAGGCATTGTATGCCCCATTTCAATAAAATAGGGCGGATAAAAAATATGCCGCTCTGCCAGTCCGCAAATCGTAACTTCACCGTTAAATACAAGCGCGTCTACCGAAAATTCAGGCCCTTCCATGTATTCTTCGATTATCGCTTTTGAACTTCGTGAATAGCGCAAGGCGTCCAGAACCGCATCTTTAAGGCCGGCGGTGCTGTCCACGCGCCTGCAGCCGCGCGCGCCCATGTTATCCGCCGGCTTTACAACGACCGGAAACTCAAAGTCAAGCGAAAAAACATCCGGGCAGGGCGCATGGACGGCTTTCCAGCGCGGCGAAGCAATGCCCGCTTTTTCAAAAACAGAGCGCATAAGCTCCTTGTCCTGCGCCTTAAGCGCTGTTTCGTATGAAATTCCAGGCAAATTTAAACGTTCCGCAGTATATGCCACAGAGGGCGAAAAATCTGTGCCGCAGGTCATTATACCGCAAAGACCGGCCGGCTCGCCTGCCAGCTTTTTGGCAAAATTTAGTATTAGTTCTTTGTCTTTTAAGTCGATTTGCTCAAAATAATCCGCCATAAGACGAAACGGCGCTTCCGGATTACCGTCCAGCGCCGCTGTCCAAAATCCCATTTCGCGCGCAATTCTAAAGGCCGGCGATTGCATTACGCCCGCGCCCAAAATAATTATTCGTTTTTTGTTTTGTGGTTCAGGCAAGATTAAAACTTTAAAAGCTCGCCTGTTTCAAACGCCTGTTTGCATTTGCCGGCAATTTCCAAAACACGGACGCCGTCCTGCACGGTTACTTCACTTTTGCGCCCTTCGCGTATGCAATCTACAAATTGCTGCGCTTCCAGGACATAAGCGTTCTCGAAGCGTTCAAGAAAATTTTCATGACATTCACGCCGTACCCCGCCTGAATCAAGCACTTCTACAAGATTTTTTTGAGGAACAGAGGCAATGCGCAAAATGCCTTTTGTTCCAATAATTTCTGTTTCTACGTTGTAGCCGTGCGGAGCGGTGCGTCCGGCAAACAGAAACACCATACAGTTGTTTTTGAACTTCATAAGCGCGCAGACATTATCGCCGTCCGCATATTTGCCGAATTCAGGGTGCGCGTAACAGCCGCCTATGGCGTAGACGCTTTGAGGTTCTGAACCTGTAAACCAGCGGGCAAGGTCAATGTCGTGTACGCACATATCTATAAATTCGCCGCCGGAATGTGGGGCAAACGCTATTGCGCCCTCAATAAACTTTTCCGGATCCTGACTGTAGGCGCGAAATAGTACCGGTTTGCCTATTTCTCCTGCCATAACTTTTTTGTACGCATAACGGTACGATTCATCAAAACGGCGCATAAAACCCAGCATAAAAACCTTGTCTTTATGCGCCATAACCGCTTTTTCGGCATTTTTACACTCTTCAATGGTTGTTCCAAGCGGTTTTTCTGAAAAAACGTGCTTGCCCGCGTCAAGCGCCGCGGCAATTTGCCCTGTATGAAGCGCCGAAGGCGAAACAATAAACACCGCGTCTATATCTTTGTTTGCGATCATGGCATTAAAGTCGGTATAATAGTTTTTTACGCCAAGACGGGCGGACTGCTCCCGCAGCGCCGCTTCGTTTATATCGCAAAGCGCGGCAAGTTCCGCGTTTTGAATCTTATTTGCTATGTTTTCTGCATGACGCAGCCCAAGGCGTCCAAGCCCTACGGAACCAATGCGAACTTTATTCATAAAACACTCCTAATATGTTGTTAATACGGCGCAAAATTTTTATTTTGCAACCAACTGTATTATAAAAAACCTTTTTTGTCCAAGTCCGCAAGAGGCCTGCCGCAATTCCTAACTTAGAGAAAAATGATTAAGCGGCGCGGTTTTATATATGCGTTTATGGTATTTTGGGCGCATTTTTGCCGGAGGCAGAAGCGCTGCGGTAGAAGCCGCCACACCGCAGGCCGCGGCTGGCGATAAGGCCGCGCGAAGCGCGCCTCCGGTGTTGCGCCCCGGCCTGCGCGTTGCGCAGGCCGGGCTTGCCGCGCCCGCAGGGCGCGGCAAGCCCGGCTAAACCGCAGCGCGGTTTAGCCGGCCAGCCGTCATCAGCGCCGCAACTGCGTTGCGCAGGCCGCGGCGGCTTTAACACAGGCCTGCAAAAGCGTTTTACGCTTTTGCAGGTGGCACGCGCCCGCAGGGCGCGGGCGGCCAAACAGTCCGGCAAAAAACGCGCTTTCCGCTACAATTTGCTGCGCTTCGCTTGCAAATTCCGCTTCAATCGCTTGCGCGTTGGCTGTTCGATACCTGTTTTGTATTTCAACCGCAACTGTTAAAATGCAAAAGGCTTAAGATTAAGCCCGTTTTATTTTAGAGCGGCGGTAAGTGCGCATCGAAAAAATTATCAACCCCGCCAGAGTTGCGCAGTAGGGGATTGTTTTTACCAGCGTGGAAGGCCAGCCGAGCGTGCCGGCGGCGTTTGAAAAAGCGTCCGCTGTGCCAAACAAGAGCGCGGCGCAGGCAGTTCCAGCAACGGTACTCCGCCCCATTGCTTCGGCGGCAACGGCAATCCAGCCGCGGCCTGCGACCATGTCCCTGGCAAACCACGAAACATAACCCATGGACATGAACACGCCGCCCATGCTTGCCAAAAGGCCGCTCAACAGCACCGCCCGGGCTTTTACCCGCGTAACGTTAATGCCAACCGAATCCGCCGCGCCTGGATTTTCACCTACGGCGCGTATATGAAACCCAAGCGCCGTCTTGTGCAGCAGAAGGGACACAATCACAACAGAAATAATCGAGAGGTAGGTCAGGATATTGTGTCCTGAGATAACGGCTCCCAAAACAGGTATATTTTCAATCAAGGGCAGGTTGATTCGAGGCAGAACGCCGCTTGCCACCGAGGATGAACTCCCCTTGCTGCCGGAAAACAGATACAGCAGAATCACCGTTCCGCCGGAGGCAAGGCTGTTTACAGCTATGCCGGCAAGAATCACGTTTGCGCGGTAGTACAGCGTAAAAAACGCGATAAGCGCGGCGCAGGCAGTACCGCCCAGCAGGGCCAGGAGCAGGCCGGCGGCAGAACTTCCCGTTATCGCGCTACCAAACATTCCCAAAAACGCCGCGGTCAGCATAATCCCCTCCAGCGCAATATTTGGGATTCCGGCGGTATTTGCCACCACCGCGCCCATTGATGCAAAGAGAATCGGGGTGCTGACCCGCAGGATAGAATATAAAAAAGCGGCGCTGCATACTACGTCAAAAAGCGCTTTCATTTTCTAACTCCTTTTGGGGCTCCCTTTTCAATCCACCGTTGTCTAAAGTGATACAAAAAACGCTCGGCGGAAATAAGCAGCAGGATAAGCGATTGCAAAACAGAAATCATTTCTGTAGGGACATCGGCAAGCCGCGCCGCCATATCCGCGCCAATGCGCAGATAGCCCACAAAAAGCGCAACACCGATTACGCCTGCGGGGTTGCTACCGGCAAGCATGGCAATAGCGCAGCCGTCAAACCCATAACCGGGCAGGCCTGACCATTCAAAACGTTTGTGCATTCCGATATTTTCAACCGCGCTTCCCATGCCAAAGAGGAGCCCTGCCAGAATGTGCGCCATTAGAATCACCGCAAAGGTGTTTATGCCCGAATACTTTGCGAAACTTGCGTTGATGCCCGTCATGCGCAGCATATAGCCCCATTTGGTTTTATAGAGGAAGATATAGACCAGCGCGGCGCAGACCAGGGCGATGACAAGCCCCGCGTGAATCCTCGTGCCGGGAACGATAACCGGAAGCAGCGAGGTTTTTTCAAAGAGGTACGAAATTTGCGCCCCCGCCAGCGGGTCGCGCAGCTTTCCTGTCAACAGAAAAAGTCCGGCCCCCAAAAGCATATTGTTTAGCATTAGCGAAGTTACCAGTTCACTGCCATTGTATTTTGCCCTGATAAAACCGGGGATAAGCATAACCGTCGCCCCAACCAGCGCGCCCAGAACGATGAGCGCAGATTGATGAACGCCGGAAGGCAGGGAGATAAAGATTGCGGCCGGGGCTATCAACGCGCCGCTGATGTAAAAAACGCCTTCGCCGCCGAGGTTAAAAAGATTCGTCTGAAAAAGTACCGACATGGCCAGGCCGGAAAAAATAAGAGGGATGGCGTTTTCAATAATATTCCCAAAATAGCGTTTGCTTTCAAAGGGCCGCAGGGCAAACACCCTTATTGACTCCAACGGCGTTTTGCTTATCAATGCGATAAGCGCGAATGCCGCCGCGAAAGCTATCAACAGCGCCGTAACGGTACGGATAATTCCGAAAGATTTTGCTCTGTCCATATATTCCTCCATTGTGCGCTAAAGCAATGTGCTGGAGCGCTGTTTTAAGTTCCGCGCTCTAGCGCGGCGTTAAAGCGCGGCTTTTTTTATTTGCGCGTCATCATGTTTTTTCAAACCCAGCATACACAGGCCCAGTTCTTCTTCGCTTATTCCAGCCGCATCCTCAAAATAGGCGGCTATCTTCCCGTCGTACATAACGATTAGGCTGTCGCATACCCGGAAAATTTCCCCCAAATCTGCCGAAACAAACAGCACGGCGCAGCCATTATCCCGCAGGGAAAGAATCCGCTCGTGAATGATATGCGCCGCCCGAATATCCACGCCCCTTGTCGGCTGTTCGGCAATAAGCGCCGAAGGCTCTACACTGCATTCCCGGGCGGCGACCACTTTCTGCATATTGCCGCCGGAAAGCATGGAAAGCGGCGTGCCGCCGCCGTTGCAGCGAATTTCGTACCGGCTTATAGATTCACCGGTAAAGTTAGCAATGTTTTTCTGCTTCAATATACCTTTTTCACAAAAAGCTTCGCTCTGGAACTGATTGGAAATAATGTTTTCTTTAATCGAAGCGGAAAGCGCCGCGCCCTGCCGCATCCTGTCTTCCGGTATGTATGAACAGCCGTTTTCACGAAGCCGGCGGACGGAAAGGCGCGAAATATCCTCCCCGTTGATCTCCACGCTTCCCCTTTCCGGCGCGCGGGAGCCGGTCATAATTTCGACAAGCTCCGTCTGCCCGTTGCCCTGCACACCCGCTATGCCAAGCACACGGCCTGAGTGAACCGCAAAACTAACGTTATCCAGAATGGGAACCGCGCCGCCGCCATAACAGCAAAGGCCATTTACGCGGATACGAACAGCACCCTGTTCCGTCTGTCTGCGTTCAAGTTTCATGCCGGCTTCAAAGCCGACAATTTTGTTCGATATTTCCTGTTCAGAAACTTCGGCGGTGTTATACACGCCGTTATTCATTCCTTCGCGCATAACCGTTATCCGGCTGGAAATTTTTTTGACTTCACGAATTTTGTGCGAAATAAAAACGATTGTGTGTCCCTGTTCTTTAAGGCGCGACAGTTCGGAAAAAAGCCGGCCGGTTTCCTGTGGAGTTAAAACTGCGGTAGGCTCGTCCAGAATCAGTATTTTTGCCCCTCTTGCCAGAGCTTTTAATATTTCGATTTTCTGCTTTACTCCGACCGGCAGATTTTTTACTACAGCATCCGGGTCGATTTCAAGATGATATTTTTCGCTTAGTTCCAGCGTAAGCTTCCGCGCTTTTTGCCTGTCCACAAAAAGCCCTTTTTTTGGCTCAATGCCCAGCATGATATTCTGGCAAACCGTAAAGCTGTTAACCAGCATAAAATGTTGATGAACCATTCCTATTCCGCCGGCAATAGCGTCTTTTGATGATTCAAAACGCAGTTCCTGCCCGCGATAGACAATGCTGCCCGAAGATGGTTTTTCCATGCCAAAGAGAATTTTCATCAATGTGGATTTTCCCGCCCCGTTTTCTCCAACCAGCGCGTGGATTTCCCCTTCGCGCAGCGAAAAATCAACGCCTCTGTTTGCGGCTACCCCGTTATCATATATTTTTGATATTTTACGCATTTCAAGAATGGTATCAGCAGAGTTATCCATTAACGCTCCCCCTGTTATTAATATTTTTTACGCTGCCGCGAATCATAAGGGTATTTGAAAGAATTCGCTTCATTCTGGGTTCCGCGGTTCCGTTTATCTGTTCCAAAAGCATTTTTGCGCTCTCCGCTCCCAGCCGGTAACCTGGCTGGCGCACAGTGGTAAGGGGCGGGTTTAACAATTCCGAATATGGAATGTCGTCAAAACCGGCAACAGAAATATCTTCCGGTATGCGCTTTCCGCATTGCGCGCAATATTTATACACGCCGTAGGCCATAAGGTCGTTAAAACAGAAAATGGCGCTAACGTCTGTTTCGGTGATAAGCCTGGCCGCCGGCTCCAGCGCCGAATCGGTGGAAAAATCCCCGTTAAGCATAATCTTCGGATTATATGGAATGCCGGCGTCTTCCAGCGCTTTTTGGTAGCCTTTTAAACGTTCCCGCACGGTATCGAATTGTTCAGGCCCCATTATGCAGCCGATTCTCCTGTGCCCATTTTCAATTAAATGGCTTGTTAGCTCCCTGGCGGAAGCGCGGTTATTGGTATTGATTTGAGCAATCTGTTCAAGCCGCGGAACGTAGTCAAACAGCACAACCGGAACGCCGGTCAAAATTTCGGCGAGAGTCTGGGATGTTTCCCCGAAAAAGCCCATAAGGATTATGCCGTCTGTTCCTTTGGCCAGCATGGTTTCGACCTGTTCGCGATAGGCGGCGCCGGATTCTACATTGCATAGCAGCATTGTGTAACCTGCCGCCTGCAGGCAGTCGTTGATGCCTTTGATGACATACTGATAAAATGGCGTAACAATATCCGGAGACAAGAGTCCTATGGTGTGGGTTTTGTTGGTTATCATGCTTCTGGCAAGCAGGTTGGGTTTATAACCGGTTTCCCGTACAATTTTTAGGATATTGTTACGCAGTTCCTGCCCAACCCCTTCAGGATTATTGTTTATAACCCTGGAAACAGTAGCGGTGGAGACTTTTGCCATTTTCGCTATATCTTTTATGGTCGTTTTCATTCAGCTCCCCGTGGCTCCGAATCAAGGCGGGCTATGGCCTCAATGATAGTTTTGCAAAAGCGTTGTAAATCGAGCTTTTGCAGCGCCAGTACCGTTCCGGCGCTGTTTTCGCGAAAAACCGTCCGCCCCCGTTGTTCGCCGCACAGAACGACGTTCACATCGCCGCGCCGGCCCGAAAATATATCCGGAAAAATCAGCCATAAAAGCGCGCAGGGGTCGTGGAGCATACAGCCGTCAACGCCGAATTCCTCTGCGCTTCTTCCATAAAAATCCATGAGTTCGCAAAAAAACTTTCCTGCCCTGCCGCCTCTTCGCAAGTGTTCAAAAGAGCCGCCTGCAAGCACGGCTTGTTCAGTCAAATCCAGACCGCTCATGACGATTGGAATTCCCGAAGAAAAAACGATTTCTGCGGCTTCGGGGTCAACGTATATATTGAATTCCGCAAAAGGAGTGATATTGCCGTGCGCAATTCCGCCGCCCATAAGGGAGATACATTCGATTTTTTCAATAACGTCGGGGCAAGAACGGAGCAGCAGCGCTATGTTAGTTAAAGGGCCAATGGCGGCTATGCTTACCGGTTCCACCGCTTTAACCAGCGTATCCCGCATGAATTCTATGGCGGACATTGGATTTTCAGGCGGCAAAGTTAAGTTTGCGTCATATTCGGGGCCGTCCATGCCGCTTTCACCGTGGTATTTTGCGCTTACATTCAGTTTGTTTATGAGCGGGCGGGATGCGCCCCTGTAGACTTGCGTGGATTTTCCGCAGACTGCAACAATCCGCCGGGCGTTGGCTGTTACATTTTCCACGGTGTTATTTCCGCACACTGTAGTTATGCCGAGTAGTTCTACCTTTTTTGCAAACGAATATGCCAGCATAATCGCCGTTGCGTCATCATGGCCGGGGTCGCAGTCTATGATGATTTTTTTCACATAAGCCTCCAAACCGCGCCGGCTTGCAGCCGGCTTTACTAAAACGATTACTTAAATATAGTATCGGTGTTTTCGCTGTCTGTCAATAAAATTCTTCTATAAAACACCATTTTATACTATTTCTTTGCAAATTAGGTATTTTATAATTGACAAAACATCACAATTAGTATATCTTATTTTAAGAAAACGTTTTAGCAAACTGTTTTTCTGAAATAGTCTTGCTAAAAAATTAAGTTTAGGAGGAATTTTTTATGAAAAAACCGGTATCTCTCTTGGTCATTGCCGCGGTATTGATAATGGGCATTTCGGGATGTAAGGGCGCTTCGCGAAAAGCCGCGCAATCAGACGAAAGGGACGGTGGAAAATCCGGGGCGCTCAAAATCGCCCTGCTTCTTCCGGGCCTTTTGGGGGATAAATCGTTTTTCGACGCCGCCGGCGCCGCCGCGCCCTTGCTGGAGCAAGAGCTTGGGGCGCAGGTTAAGGTTGTGGAAATGGGCACGGATCAGACAAGGTGGCTTCCCACTTTCATTGACTATTGCGAAGGCGGCTATGACTTAATCATGACGGTTACTTCCGCAATCAACGACGTACTGCTGCAATCCGCGGAAGATTATCCGAAGCAAAAATTTATGAACATCGACTGCGGCGCAAAAGTAACGGTTCCGCCGAATGTATACATCATGGAATCCAACATGGGCGAAATGGGCTACCTAGCCGGTATTGTTGCCGCATTAAAAGTAAAAGAACTTGGCGGCGGAAACATCGGTTTTATAGGCGGCATGGATATTCCAGACATTAACGAGTTTCTCATCGGTTACATCGACGGCGCTCAATATATCAATCCCAATATCAGGGTTTCCTATTCGTTTGTGGGCGATTTTGCCGACCCGGGCAAGGCAAAGGAAAACGCCCTGGTTATGTACGCCGGTATTCCAGTCATTTATCAGGCTGCCGGAGGTTCCGGCCTTGGCGTATTCAGCGCCGCCAGGGAAATGACGGAGAAGGGTTCACCGCGCTTTGCCATCGGCGTTGATTCCGACCAGGCTCTGGAACTTAAAGCCGGAGACCCGGCCGCCGCCGGCCTTATCATAACTTCGACGGTAAAACGAATCACAGACAGTACTCTGGAGGCGGTTATTGGATATACCAAAGGCGAAGTTTCTTTTGGAAAGCAGGAGCAGAAGGGCCTAAAGGACAAAGCAATATCCCTTGCAAAAAACGAATTTTACGAAAAACTGCTTTCCGCCGAAAGCCGGAAGATTGTAGACGATGTTGAGGCGGACATTATTTCCGGTAAAATTGTTCCACGAAAAACCAAGGGACTTTCCGCCGAAGAAATCGACGCTATCCGGCGTCCTGTCCGTCCATAAGCGCAGAAAAGCGGCGCGGTCAATGTGTGCGGCGCGGTTTGGCAACGCGCCGCGCTTTGCCGCCTGTCTGCCGCCAGGCGCAGACGCAGCTTGGTTGGGCACAGCGGTAGCCGGCCGCCGTGGAGCGGGCATGGAAAATATGCCCTGGTTACAGACAGCCCGCTGCGCGGGCTG
>JAIRPU010000075.1 GCA_031256815.1 Spirochaetaceae bacterium | reverse complement strand
TTATAATAAAAAAAATATTAATAACTTTATTAACTCTTCTACAGTAAACACTAAATCAAACTGTGTGTTCAATATAATTGATTTTACAGATAACCAAAAATATGAATTCAATAATTTCTTCAAAGAGACTGTAACCAGAAAAACAGACTTTGCACAGCAATATATAAAGATTGCGAATACAATTGACCATCCTTGCCCTAAGCTGTATCAAGAAATTATTGAGTTGTTTGAATTTCAAAAAGATGTCAATACACCAAAAACAATATCATTTGTTAATAATATACCTAATAATACAAGAAAAACAAGAGTAGTTATTAAAAGAAAAAAATAAAAAATATGCCTACTCATGTTTGTTACTATTTGATATTCCGGCAATAAATATAAAAATGGCAGGATTCGGCAATTCAAATTGTATTGTGATTCATATTTTGGTTTTATTATCAAACATTGCGACCTGAAAAGTTTGGCGATGCTTTTTCGGTCTTGCCGGTGTTTTGCTTTGTTGTAACGTCTGATGAAATGACATCGAAATATGGCGTATCACATGAAGAACGTCAAAAAAGTGACTATATTGAAAAAGATGGCTATTCTTTTAAGTATTTTGGGAGACGGAACTTGGGATGTACAAAATACATCTTTGTCAAATAATAACGCTGTTAAGCCTTCTGGCTGGAGTTTTAGTGATATTATTTTTTTGATTGTCATTATTGCCATTCATTGTATTTTCACTTACTGCGTATATAAAAAGAAAGATGGTGTCTTTGCCTGTTTCTATTTTTTTCTGGCGCCGATCGCTATTTTTGAAATTCAAAATAATAATGGAGGTCGAGTTTATTAAAAAAGTTTTTAAAACCAGCTTTTGGACACAGGCGGCGGTTTTGCTGATAATTGCGGGTTGCGCATCGTCTTACGACAGGAATGGCAGCGCAGGGTATGACTGGACATACCAAAATATTGAAACAGCCGAAGATGATGTAGAAGATAGCGGGACATACCAGGATGCCGCTAAAATCAATGCTCAATGCGCCGTCTTGACTGAACAAATGCATATATTTAGAATAAAATCAGAGTACGAAATGTATTGCGCGAATAATCAAAATTTCGTTTATAAATTTTCAGAGCTTTTTTGCCGGCCCCTTCGTCTATCGGTTAGGACATGAGATTCTCAATCTTAAAAGAGGGGTTCAATTCCCCTAGGGGCTAAAATGGACTACATCTGTAAAAAACCGTATGCGGTTCTTTTTGACCTTGACGGTCTTATGCTTGATACAGAACGCGTTTGGCTGGAAGGGATTTTGCGGATTGCCGCCGGCGCAGGCTGGCAGCTGGACAGAGAGCTTGTAAAAAAAACAATCGGAATAAATTGCCGCTCCGCGGCCTTAATAATGAAAGAAGCGTTTGGCGCGGATTTTCCTTACTGGGAACTGCGCGAAAAGTTTCTTGCAGAAGAAAAAATCGAATTTGAAACTAACGGTATCCCTCAAAAACGCGGTTTAATTAACCTGTTGAACACCCTTGACGCAAAAAAAATTCCAGCAGCAATAGCCACTTCCACCGACCGCGCGCGCGCCGAATGGAAACTGCATTTTGGCGGGCTTGAAGGGCGCTACGATGCGCTTGTCTGCGGCGATGAAATTGAGCATGGAAAGCCCGCACCGGATATTTTTGAACTGGCCGCCAAAAAACTGGGGCAAAAGCCGCAAAATTGCATTGGACTTGAAGATTCGCCTGCCGGGCTGCGCGCGCTTGCCGCGGCGGGTATCCGTTCCATTTTTATTAAAGACCTGGTTGAACCGGAACCCGAAGTGCTTGCCCTGGTTTGGAAACGCTGTGATTCGCTGGACGAAGCCGCCGCGTTTTTTAGGGAGAGTTTATGCGCAAGCGATTGAAGCGGAATTTTTTGCGGAATTCTAAAACAAGTCCGAAGACATGGTTGGCGGCGGCGCCGCTTCGTGATTTCAGAGCTTACGACCGGCGAAACCGCGTTGCGGTTTCGCCGGCTGCCGCCGTTGGCTTTGCCGCAACCACCTGCTGCGGCGCGCCTGTTTGCGGGACGAAAAAGCCTGTGTGCAAGGCGCAAAAAATTGGAGCGGAAAGCGCGGTCTTGCCGCACAAAAAAACAGCGCCGAATTTTTTAGCTTCTTGTGCGGCAAGATGCGCCCTAATTATTATATTTCTTGTAACATTACCGCTTGAAGCGCAAAACGCGCTTAACGGCGCAATTCAAATTCTCGAAAATTTTGAATCAAACGAAATTATGAGCGGTAACAAGCGCTTCGGCGGAAACGCGGTAATTGTCAGCGCAAAAGATGAAATAAAAGAAAAAGATTTTGATAACTTTGGCAACAGCGGGCGTTTTGTAAAACTTGACGCGGCGCAAAAAGGAACGGTAAATCTTGAGTTCAAGCAAAATATTGACGTAAAAGAAAAGTCGATTTTTAGTTTCCGGTATTGCGCCGAAATTGCGAAACAGGCCGGGCAAACTTTTTCCATATTTTTAGACGAACTTGAAAAACCGCTGCCCGCCGCCGCGCCTGGCGCAGGTTGGCTGACGGAGAGACTCACGCTTGGCGCAGGCTCTCATTCTCTGCGTTTTGAAGCAAAAAACCTGCGCGGCGCAAAAATTCAACAGGGTTATAACGCAGTTTATATAGACGACATTTATGTTTTCCCTGATAAAATTGTTTCTGTAAGTTTGGAACCGCGCGGAGAGCAGTACACATATCTTGGAGCAGGCGAAAATGAAAAACTGCGTTTTATTGCCAAAGCGCTGTTTCCGGACGGCTCGCCCAAGTCCGACGCCGGCGCATTTAGTTTTAGCGCTACAGGCGGCAGCATAAACAGCGATGGTGTTTGGACGCCGGATTCGGAGGGGGCTTTTTCTGTAACGGCGGCGCTTGGCAATTTTACCATTGCGTCCGGGCAGCTTGTGGTTTACGGCGCGGACATAAAAAAACAGCCTGTGCGCTATGCGGGAACCGGCAAAACCTATATGGGCTTTACCGGCGGTGAACGCGCAAAAAAAGCGCCGGAGATGCCCTCGCGCGAAACGCTAATAATTACAAATCCAAAAGTTGCCGACTTTGAGGCCGATGCGTTTTTTTTGCTGGAAGGCGCGGTTCGCAAACCGTCCGGGCGTAATTTTGCGCGAGTTCTTGTGCGAAAGCTTAACGCCACGCCCGCAAAAGAAACTTTTTACATTGTTGAAGGCGCTTTTTCGCGGCGTATTTGGCTTCCCTTTGGAGCAGGCGAATATCAAATTGAATTAATCGAGTTTGACCGCGTAACGGTTACATCGCCGCCAAAAGGCGAAGGCGTGTTTCGCGGCGGCGCTTATTCGCAGCAGCCGCTTGTTTTTACCGTGCGCAATACCCGCGAAGAGCCGGAAATTGAAGGCGGGCAGCACTGGCTTTATCCATCGTTTAACGTGCAGAGCGATGACTTTCGTATAATAAACCTTTTAAATCATATAACATTTGGAATTTCAGGTGAACGCGCAAAAATTGAAGCGGTTCACGATTATATTGTTACTCATCTTAAATACGATACTTTTTCTTTTTCCAACCCCATGCGCGCGCGAAAAATGGACGCTATTTCTGTTATTAAAAATGAAGGCGGCGTTTGCGAAGGTTACGCCTGGCTCAGCGCCGCACTGCTTCGCGCCGCCGGAATTCCATGCCGGCTTGTAGCCAACCGTTCAATAATGCACTTGTGGAACAATGTCTGGACGGGCGGCGCGTGGAAATTTTACGACGCCACCTGGGACGACCCTGTGCCGGACGGAGGCCCCTTTGCGCTGCGGCGCACATATTTTTTACTTGATTCACTTTCCGGCGGAGACGCCAGGCACCGCGGCACGGGAACAATTATTCAAGGCGATGTTGAATAATCATACTTTAGCCCTCATTAACCGTTTTTAAGGCTTTTTAATTTTAAGTTATGTTGAATATCTATTTTATAAAAGTCTAAAGTTTGTTTTTTATTTGCCGAAACTATAAAGGGATACTAAAAAAGTGAATGATAGTTACGGCAATTTGAAGGTTTCGCCCGGGGCAATGGTCTTTTTGGGCGCAGCGGTATTTACGCTTTTAGCGCTTATTATTGGAGTTTCGCTTTCCGCGTCTCTCTTTGAAATACCTGATATAAAAAGTCCTGTAGGCGATTTTTTTGCGGATTCTTACGGAGTGCTTTCGTTTATAATTCCAGGCTACTTATTATTTGCGGCGTCAATACTTTTGGACAAAAGATTCCGTCCAAGAATGATTTTTATTTTAAACGGAATAATTTTTCCGTTTTTAACGCTTGCCGCCGGATTTTCTTTTTTACGCGATTATGCTTCATATTCAAGCCATTTTGCTTTTTTTGACACGATAGGCCGCAATATTTTTAGTTTTATTGTGGTTTCGCTTATGTTAATAGAATGTGTGGTTATATACGCGCTTGCCGTACAGTTTTTTCCTGAAGAAGCGCGCAGAACAAAACGTGAACTGCCGCCTGCTCCCCGCGTTCAATCCAATGGCGAAGTTAAAATAATTAAATTTCCGCAGCCGGACTCCGGCCCTTTTGCGGAGCAAACGTCAAATCCGGTTGAAATAACAAACGGCAGAATTCTTCCGCACTTTGAAATTACCCCTGCGCCTGTCGTCAGAATGCAAAATGTGTATTTTAATGCGGCAAAAGAGGCGTTCCCGTCCGGATTTAATAAAAGTGAATATAGACTTGTTAAATCAATAGAACAGCCTGACCCGCCGCTAAGGGCAGAACCCGCTGTTATTTATACCGGTTCAAAATTTTCAATGAATGAACCTGAAGCGCAGAACGGCCCCGGCATGGCCGCTCCAGCAGCAGCCGGCGTTGTCGCAAGCGTTCCAGCAGCGGCCGGCTTTGGCACAAGCGCACCGGCAGCACAGGATGACGGCATTGTCGCAAGCGCCCCTGAAGCACAGGCGGCAGACGCCGGCGCAACAACTCAGGCGGACGTTTCAAACATGGCTACCGGCGGCACGGCAGCCCAAACTGAAGTCTCCGGCGCAAGCGTCCAGGCAGACCCCATCGTTGGCATGGCTGCTCCAGAGGCCGGCTCGGAGGAAAAAGACATTTGCGGCGAAGCGTTTAAAAGCCTTGATGTACTCAACAAAAAACTGGAAACACTAAGCTGCGATATGAATGTAATTGACTCGCAGTGCGATACGCTTGACAGCAAAATAGAAACATTAAAGTCGGAACTGGAACCCGAAACTCAAAGCGCCTCTGCTTTTGAAAAAGAAAAAATTGAAGCGGACGATTTGGAAGATATTATAAACGAAGCCGAAGCGGAAGCTCACAGAAAAACCTGCGAAGCGCTCGCTGCTGAACGCGAAGCGCTTGAAAAAAAAAAAACAGCAATAACGGCGGCTAACTATTCTGTACCTGTAGAAGGTATACTCGAAGAAGCGCGCACAGACCATTATTGGCTGCTTGATGAATCTACAAAACTTGCGGCGCGTATTTTAACGGAAACCCTGCGCGAATTCCACATTGAAGCGGAAGTAACCGGAATTAAAAAGGGGCCGGTAATTACCTCATTTGAAATTCTGCCCTCTCCAGGGGTAAAACTCTCCAAAATAGTTAATTTGCAGGACAACATAGCGCTGCGTTTAGCGGCGGCAAGCGTACGCATTGTAGCGCCCATTCCAGGCAAACACGCGGTAGGCATAGAAATTCCAAACAAGGAACGCAGCATAGTAAGCTTTAGGGAAATTATAGAAGGCGAACTTGAAAAAACAAAATCGGGCGCAAGTAAAAAACTTTCAATTCCCATAGTACTTGGAAAAGACATTACTGGTAATGCGGTAAGCGCCGACCTTGCCACAATGCCGCATCTGTTAATTGCCGGTTCTACAGGTTCCGGAAAATCGGTATGCGTTAATACCATGATACTTTCGATATTGTATCAATGCCCGCCTTCACAATGCAGGCTGATTTTAATTGACCCAAAAATTGTGGAACTAAAACTTTATAACGATATACCGCATTTGCTTACCCCTGTTATTACAGAACCCAAACGCGCTTTTCAGGCGCTGCAATACTGCATTTGCGAAATGGAACGCCGCTATGCCTGTCTGGACAGCGTCGGCGTGCGCGATATAAAAACTTACAACAAACGTATAAAAGAACGTAAAATAGCGCAGGAACATATACCATACATCGTTGTTGTTATAGATGAATTTGCCGATTTAATGGCAACAACCGGCAAAGAACTTGAATCTACAGTTGCGCGTCTTGCGGCAATGAGCCGTGCCGTTGGGATTCATCTTGTACTTGCCACACAACGGCCTTCAATTGATGTTATTACAGGATTAATAAAATCGAATATACCAAGCCGTATTGCGTTTATGGTAGCAAGTATGATGGATTCCAGAATTATAATTGACACAACCGGCGCAGAAAAACTTTTGGGTAAGGGCGATATGCTTTACTCCGGCGTTGTAGACCCATTTCCGGTTCGTATGCAGGGCGCGTTTGTTTCCGAAGACGAAGTTGAGCGTGTTGTAGATTATGTTCGTTCGCTTGGCGAGCCGGATTATATTGACGAAGAAATCTTTTTTGAAGAAGAAGGCGAACTTATGCAGGATGATTTACCTCCAGGCAGCGACCCTCTTTTTGAAAAAGCAATGGAAGTTGTGCTTCAGCAGGGCAAGGCAAGCGCAAGTTATATTCAGCGCCGCTTAAAAATCGGTTACAATCGCGCGGCGCGTCTTGTGGAAGAAATGGAATCCCGCGGCATAGTAGGCCCGGCGCAGGGTTCAAAACCGCGAGAGCTGCTGCACGCGGTATAAACTTCAATGTTTTTTAAAGAACGAAGCGTCCTTAAATTTGCCGCTATTTTTTTTTCATTTTTTTATTTTGTTTCATGCGAAAAGCTGTCGTTTAAAACGGCAGATTCAGTGCCGGAATTGTTAAGCGGCAGTTTTTTTGTTAAACCCAAACATTCGCCGCTTTGGTTTGAATTCGTTCAGGGCGGAATAAAGCAGATTCGCGGCCCGGAAAGCGCCGCGCTTTACGAGCTTACCCCCTGGCCTCTTGTACCTTATGCGGCGGGAATACTCCCTGTAAACAATGGCTTTGTTCTTGTTGTAAACAGAATTGGTTTTTATGAACTTGTAACTTACGCTTTTACTGAAGAAGGCGAGGCGGTAATTGCGGTTAATATGGCAAAAAACTGCGCAGAATTTGAAAATTGGACTGTTTCTACGCCTTTTTACTTTGAAACAAAACCTGCCGTTTTGCTTGACAACCGCGGCCTGGACGAAGGGAAGCCGCTTCCACACCTGCAAAACCGGGCGTGGGTGTATGTTTCCGAAAAAAATGCTGCGGAACACATTGAAATTCCCGCTTTTAATACGATGAGTTTTAATTCAAAGCTCGATATTAAACAGTTTTTTGTTAATCCGAACCGTTTTTTTTATTTTATTGCCGCCGAAACAGACGAAAAAGCCGTAAAACTCAGTTTTTTTCGCGCTGATTCCGGCGAAATAAGCACAAATGTAGAAGAAATTACGCCGGAACAGTTTGAACTTGCCGCCGAGGCCGCCGCCTGGGATTCAGCGCCCCCTGCGCTTATGAGGGTTTTTTACGATATTCAGCTTGATATTAAGGGCAGCGCGGCAGCCAATATTTTTTCTTCCCGTTTTGGAGGAGAGGCGCGCTTCGGAATAAAAAGAAGCTTCGCAGCGGCCGCCAACACCGAAGCTGCCACCGCCAACACCGAAGCTGCCGCCGCCAATGTCGAAGCCGCCGCGGCCGCCAACGCCGCCAGCAATCCAGGCACGGCAGACGGCACGGAAAACAAGGCCGCCAATGCCGCCGCCACCGGCAATGCAAAAACGGCCGCCGGGGCGGAAGCGGCAGCAGGCGCGGCCGTCAACGCCGCCGCCAATGTCGAAGCCGCCGCCAACACCGCCAGCAATCCAGGCGCGGCAGCAGGCACGGAAAACGCCGATGCCGGCGGCAGCGCCTCAATCGGAATTGAAGAGCAGTTCAACGGCTATTACACAGAAACGCCTTATGCTCTGGTATGCTCAGCAGACGGCCGCCTGTACGAGTACCCTGCAACAGGCATCCCTGCCCGCCTTCCCGCCCTGCCGGAAGGTTTTATCTGGACATACGCCGCAAAACTTGGCTCTGTGATTATAGCTGCATGGGAGGAGCGCTCGGGTTGGAAAACAGGCGCAACAGGTATCGTTTTTGTGATATATTAAATTATGCGCCTGCTTTTTATTATGCTTTTACTATGCGCCGCTTCTTTTTTGGCACAGGGGCAGGACGCGCCACGTCCGCCCGAAGCCGCTTCTACAAAAGCAGCGCCGGAACCCGGCTCCAAAGCGCCTCCGCCTGAGGCCGCTTCCAAAGCGCCGCCCTCTTCAAAAGGTAACGAAGCAAGTGATGAGGAATCCGATTCGCCGCCGCTTAAGTCTGAATCCAAAAAAATCAATCTGTCCAATATAAATTTCTTTCTTCACCCTTTTTTTAGCGCCGGCGGCTCAATGCTTTTCTTTATTGAAGACGACAGCATTTATTCAGACCCAATGCCTGTACTCCCCGCCTTATATTTGGGAGGCGGCCTTGAATTTTTACAAATTGATTTATTAATCATATCCGGCGGCATTTCGGTTGAAGCTTATTCAACATACTATTGCTGGGGGCCGCCTGAACGCGAAAGAGCGCTGCCGGCGGCGATAGAAAACAGAGACGCGCTTGTTTTTGGATTCCCTTTAAGCCTTTTTTTTGATTTTCGTTTTAACCTGTATAAACGCGCCGATTTTAGGCTGTCGTTTGCGCTTCAGGCGGACTGCCGCGTTGTTACCGTTGCCGAAGGTTTAACCGAAAATGAGATTGAAGAAACGAAAAAAAACAGCGACAAAATTAACGAGGCGTTTTGGCAAGGGCTCTCTTGGCTGTTTTTTCAGACAGAATTAGGATTTGGTATTGGCCTTAACGAAAAAACCGCGGTGTGGGCAGGCGCAAAACTTGTAACGCCTTTTGAGCCGCCAAAAAAACTAAGCGGCGACAGCGGACTATACGGCTGCCGCTGGGGGCTCGGTATAAAAATTATTTACAAATTCAATTAGGATGTTTTGGGCGCATTTTTGCCGGAGGCAAAAGCTCAGGCTGGTGGTGGAAGCCGCCTCAGGCAGCCCGCGCTTCGCGCGGCTTTTTTGAAAACCCGCCTGCGGCGGACAGACGGCTAAGCGCGGCGCATTATCGC